>JABFSP010000285.1 GCA_013140565.1 Ignavibacteria bacterium | reverse complement strand
ATAGGATCGCTTCTGATCTTATTTACATTCGGTTCGCATGGATTTATTATGATTTACTATTACCTAAAACACAGGCATAAGAGGGATGATTTTTCCAATCAGCTTGAAAGTTACCCCGTTGTAACGATTCAGCTTCCCATATACAATGAAATGTATGTGATTGAGCGTCTGATAAAAACTGTTTGCGAAATGGATTACCCCATTGATAAACTTGAAATACAGGTGCTGGATGATTCCACCGATGAAACAGTTGAAATTGTTGATAACATTGTTAAAGAATATAGGTTACAGGGATTTGATATTCACCACATTCACCGTACTGACCGCAGCGGCTACAAAGCCGGTGCATTAAAAGAAGGCTTGAAAGTCGCAAAGGGTGAGTTTGTCGGAATATTTGACGCGGATTTTATTCCCAGGAAAAATTTCCTCAAAATTGTTCTGCCGTTCTTTAAAGATCCAAAAATTGGCATGGTACAAACCAGGTGGGAACATCTGAACCGTGCATATTCTCTGGTAACACAGATACAGGCGCTTGCTTTAGACGGACATTTTGTGCTTGAACAGCAAGTAAGGAATAAAGCCGGTTACTTCATTAACTTCAACGGGACAAGCGGAGTATGGCGCAAGGAATGTATCTTTGATGCTGGTAACTGGGAAGCCGATACTTTGACTGAAGATCTGGATCTTTCATACCGGGCACAGTTAAAAGGATGGAAATTCAGATATTTAACTGACTTTACCACCCCGTCAGAAGTGCCTTCAGAAATTAATTCACTGAAATCTCAACAGTTCCGCTGGACAAAGGGAGCTATTGAAACCGCGCGTAAGATGCTCTTTAGGGTATGGATGGCTAAGCTGCCGTTCAAAACCAAGATCATGTGTACGTTTCATCTGACAAATAATATTGTGTTCCCGTTCATTTTGCTTGCATGCCTGCTGAACATGCCGATAGTACTTATTAAGAATACCGGACTCTATGATACTTACTTTCTGTTCATGTCGGTGTTTGTGCTGGCATTCATTGCGTCATTTTTATTCTACCTCTATTCACAAAAAGATGTATATGATGACTGGCGCTCAAGAATACTTCTGTTCCCGGTATTCATGGCAGGCAGTATGGGCTTTGCGATAAATAATACAAAGGCGGTATTTGAAGCGCTGATAAATAAAAAGTCTGAATTCGTAAGGACACCAAAATACGGCATTGAAGGCGATAATGATAAATGGCAGGATAAAAAATATGTGCATAAAAAATTTGTGAAATTTTCGGTAATTCTGGAATTACTGGTTGCATTATACAGCCTTGCATGTGTGGTTGTATCCGCAGTAACTTTGCAGATATCAGCTATTCCGTTCCAGCTTATGTACACTTTCGGTTTCGGACTTGTTGCATATCTTTCAATTAAACACGTAATTGATACAAACAAAAAAGTAGCGGAACAATCCGCTTAAAACTTAAGGCAAATTGGTAGATACAGACATAATCAAATACCTGATTCAGAAACTGGAAGATAAAATAAGGAGCAATCCTTTGACTCCGGAGTTTGTAAAGCTTGCCAATTATTATCTCATGAGCGGCAGTGCCACAGAGGCTGTTGATCTGCTCCAGGCAGGATTAAAATTTTACCCCAATTACACAACCGCACATCTGCTGCTTGGCAAAGCGTATTTAAGCAACAGGTATTTTATGGATGCAAAAAAGATCTTTGAAAAACTGCTTGCTGATAATCCGGAAATGGCGATTGCGCAGAAGTATCTTGAGATCGCGGCTGATCTGACAAGGACAGAAGTATCACGGAGATATGAAGATGATATTATACCCAAGCTGGAATTTAAAGCACCGGTATACAATGATTATGATTATAACTATAACCTGTTCCCATCATACGAAATTGAAGAATTATCCGCGGATAAATTAGACCTGCATGAAATTGAAGAATCAAATGAGTATGCGGAGTTCGGAAAAATATTTGAAACGCCGCACTTCTTCAAAAAGGAAGGTTCAAAGCCCACCTATGAGAAGAAAAGATTAAAAAATAAGTTTGAAGTTAAGATCATAACCGAAACACTTGCTGATATATTTGCCAAGCAGGGGAATTACTTCGATGCTATGGAAGCTTATACTTACCTTTTAAAGATAAAGCCTGAAAGAAGTGAAGTACTTGAAAGTAAAATAGGCGAAGTTGAGGTTCAGATAAATAAGCTGATAAATGATTTTTAGAATTTTGCGAGGAACGTAGTGACGAAGCAATCTTATCAATTGTTATTTGCTCAATAATTTATGAGATTGCTTCGCTTCGCTCGCAAAAACTCTTATCCAGGCACACCCGGCTGCACTTTAACCACCTTTTCACCTTTTATAACCACACTGCCTGATTTTGCCCCTTTGTATTTTGATACATTCCGGCCTTCAGTATAAGCTACCGGCACTGACTTGGCATTCTTAGCTTTGCTGTAAAATGCGCATATTTCAGCCGCAGTTTTGATATAATCCTTCGGTATAACGCCGTCATAATCTTCCGGAATCTTTAGTATAGTATGTGAACCGCTTGTGCCGCGAACGTGGAACCACAGGTCGTTTTGTTTGGTGTATTTGAACGATAGCAGGTCATTAGCCTCGGAGTGTTTGCCTACCCAAACCTCAAAGCCCTCACCCAGCGGGAAAATGCGGAAGTATTTTAAGTTATTGTCAGTTTCCATTTACAAATATAGTTAATCAGTAGATTATTTGTAGAGACGACCCGCTGGGTCGTCTCCTAATTGTTTTAATCTAAATTGAAATGAGAAGAATGATACTGCCTTTCTTCTTTTCGTTTCGTAGGGCAAGAATCTTGCCCGCAGTGTCCCGGAATAGTGAGTAATATCAAATAAAAAAAAAGACGTCCCACCGGGACGTCTCTACATGCATAATGTTTAATTGTAATTATTTTATCCTTTTGCCAAAGCCTCTGCTCCGCCAACGATCTCGAGAATTTCCGTCGTGATCTTAGCCTGGCGGGCACGATTATAGGTAAGGTTTAGTGAGTTCAGCAGGTCATTAGCGTTGGTTGTGGCTGAATCCATCGCTGTCATACGCGCTGCCTGCTCTGAGGCAAATGACTCAAGCAAAATACGCCATATCTGAGTGTTCAAGTGCCTTGGAAGCAAATTGGTAACTATATCAATGCTTGAAGGCTCGAAGATATAATTTGAAACCTTTGATTTCTCTCCTTCAGCCGCTTCAAATGGCGGGATAGGGAGGAACTGCTCTTCAACGGTTTTTGACTGTACTACTGATTTGAATTCATTGTAAATTATAACAACCTTATCAAATCTCTTTTCTGTGTAACCTTTTATTATTTCCTTAACAACGTTCTGCACATCGGGGAAAGTAAGCCTATCGAAAATGTTTATTGAACGGGCATAAAGGTCATAATTCCTTTTTGAAAAGTAATCATAAGCCTTTTTGCCGATAGGGAATACTGTTAGATCGTGGCTGTTTAAAAAACTGCCATACTTTTCATGTATCAATAATGTCGCAGCTTTGAGGAGGTTTGTATTAAATGAACCGCAAAGACCTCTATCAGCGGCAACAACAACTACACATATCTTCTTTATCTCGCGCTGTTTTAGCAGCTCATTATCAAAGCTTTCAATTGTCGGTATCAGGTTACGCAGAATATCACTGATCTTTCTTGCATAAGGTCTTGCAGCAACTACATTCTGCTGCGCTTTGCGGAACTTTACCGAAGCTATCATCTTCATAGCCTTGGTAATTTTCTCAGTATTCTTGATACTGCCTATCCTGTCGCGTATTTCTCTTAATGTTGCCATTTATTGTTTTATCGTGAAAATCATTCTTTAATTATTTTACTGAAACCTTGAAATTGTTTGTGAAACCTTCAAGTATCTGTTTCAGTTTAGCTATTGTCTCATCATTCAAGTCGCCTGTACCTGAAATTGTATCGAGTATATCCTTGTGCTTAAGCTCCATTGTTTCGAGGAATTCTCTTTCAAACCTTCTCACTTCACCAAGCGGTATTTCATCAAGATAGCCATTTGTACCTGCAAAAAGGATAGCGACCTGTTTTTCAACAGGGTAGGGCACATATTGACCCTGCTTGAGTATTTCAACAAGCCTTGCGCCGCGCGTTAACTGCTGAAGAGTAGCTTTATCAAGATCAGAGCCGAACTTTGTGAATGCTTCCAAAGCGCGGTACTGCGCAAGATCAAGACGAAGTGAACCTGCTACTTTTTTCATAGCTTTTATCTGCGCGGATGAACCCACACGTGATACTGATATACCTACGTTGATAGCCGGTCTAACACCTGAGTTGAACAGGTTCGGCTCAAGATAGATCTGACCATCTGTAATTGAAATTACGTTTGTGGGGATATATGCCGATACGTCACCTGCCTGTGTTTCAATAATTGGTAAAGCTGTCAGGCTTCCGCCGCCAAGCTCATCGGAGAGCTTTGAAGCTCTTTCGAGTAACCTTGAATGCAGATAGAACACATCACCGGGGTATGCTTCACGTCCCGGAGGCCTTCTGAGAAGCAGTGATACTTCACGGTAAGCAGCAGCCTGCTTTGAAAGATCATCGTAGATACACAAAGCATGTCTGCCTGAATCACGGAAGAACTCGCCAAGCGCTGCGCCAGAATATGGAGCTAAGAACTGCATCGGAGCCGGATCAGAAGCCGCAGCAGTAATAACTGTTGTGAATTCCATTGCTCCTGCTTCCTGCAGTTTTGCAACTACCTGTGCTACGGTTGATTGTTTCTGACCGATAGCAACATATATACAAAAAACGCCTTTTCCTTTTTGGTTGATAATTGTATCAACAGCAACAGCGGTTTTACCGGTTTGCCTGTCACCAATAATAAGCTCTCTTTGTCCTCTTCCTATAGGGATCATGGAGTCAATTGCCTTAATACCTGTCTGCAGCGGTTCTTTTACTGGCTGTCTTGCGATAACGCCTAAAGCTTTTCTTTCAATTGGTGAAAATTTATCCGTTGTGATAGGACCTTTGCCGTCAACAGGCTGACCGAGCGGGTTAATAACCCTTCCTATCATAGCTTCACCTACCGGCATTGATGCAACCCTGCCTGTACGCCTTACTTCATCGCCTTCTCTTACTTGTGTATAATCACCGAAAAGAATACATCCTACGTTATCTTCTTCGAGGTTCAGCGCCATGCCGAATACTCCGTGCGGAAACTCGATAAGCTCACTGGCCATACATTTTGTTAAACCGTAAACACGCGCAACACCATCACCTATCTGTACAACTGTTCCTACTTCATAAACATCGATCTCTTTTTCAAATCCTGATAATTGTTTTCGAAGTATCGCCGATACTTCATCTGGTTTTACTTCAGCCATCTCTTTATATTGTTATATTAGTTTTAATTTTTTCTGTGTCCGTGAATCAACTCAATTATTGATGCTTCCCATCAAGAATTTTTCTTTAAGAAGCTCGAGCTGCCTTAAAATGCTGGCATCTATTATTTTATCATCAACACTTGCAATGAATCCGCCTTTGATTGCCGGATCAACTGAATATGTTGCCTGAATTTCTTTTCCTGTGAACAATCTTAACTTGTCTGTAAGAGCCTTCTTTTCGCCATCTGTAATTTCGATGGCTGTTTTAACTTTTGCAAGCACAACGCCTTGTTTTTCGTTTACCAGAGATGCGAAGTCATCTGTTATATCGTAAAGCAGGTTTATCCTGTTCTTTTCGCACAGGTAAACAAGGAAACGGAGTGTTAGTTCGTTAACTTTCCCGGAAAACATCGCTTCAAAAACCTTAGTTTTCTTTTCAGCGGAAATAACGGGTGTTAATATGAAGTTGGAAAGTTCTTTGGAGCCTTCAATTGATTTTTTAATATCAACAAGGTCCCTTTTTACTTCCTCAACCGATTTACGCTCTAATGCTGTGAAATAAAGCGCTAAATTGTATTTTCTTGCTACTTTTCTGTTTGTCATAATAAAAATTTAACTACACCCGGAATTATAATATTAATTCTGCGGTATTTTGCCAATGAAACCATCGATTATCTTTCTCTGCTTTGCGGCATCAAGATTTTCATCAATTATCTTTCCTGCAGCCTGTACTGCCAGGCTTGCAATCTCATCTTTCAGCGAGTTCATTGCCGCAACTTTTTCACGTTCAATTTCACTCTTTGCCTGCGCTATCATTCTTGCAGTATCATCACTGGTTTTGCTGATAAGATCATTACGCAATTTTTCAGCAAGCTCTTTACCTTCAGAAATTACTCTCCTTGCGTCTTCATCCGCTTTTGCAAGCAGCTGTTTGTTCTGTGCGAGTATCTTTTCAGCTTCCTGTTTCAGGTATTCAGCTTTTTCAACGGAATCCTTTATGCTCTGTTCCCTGTCATTCAATGATTTAAGCAGTGGTCCCCATGCGTACTTCTTTAGAATAAGAAGAAGCAGGAAGAAAATAATGATCGTCCAGATAAGAAGTCCCGGCTCTACTGAAAGCAGTGTATCCTTCTTTTCACCCGGATCATTTGAAATGAAGAGTAAAACGTTATAAAATTTTGCTAAATATATATAAGCTAAAGACATAACTATCCTTTGTTATAAAAATTGTTTTTTTGGTGTAGCATATGCAGATAAAAATACCTGCTGCTTTGAAGACTGCTGCTAAAAAACCGGAATAATAGTAAACCGATATTAACTGCACCCATCCGTTAAAAATGAACGGGCGCAGTTAACCAATTTTTTATTATTTTCCAGCTAAAATAAAGCAGATAACAAGAGCGAAGAGTGTAACACCTTCTACCAAAGCTGCCGCGATGATCATTGTTGTTCTAATGTCACCGGTTGCTTCCGGCTGTCTGCCAATAGCTTCCATTGCCGAAGCTGCGAGTCTTCCAATTCCAAGTCCTGCCCCGATAACTGCAAGTCCTGCACCGATTCCAGCTGCTAATGCTGCTAAACTCATTTGATTAGTATCCTTTCTTAAAAGATTTTGAAGTTAAATTATATTTGTAGTTTATTTAAATTACTTGTGAAAAAATCTATGTTAACGTAAAACTATATTCTAATGATCCTGGTGTATTGCCATACCGATAAACAATGCCGAAAGCATTGTGAAAATATATGCCTGCAATACTGCTACCAGAATTTCGAGTACATAAATGAACAGCGAAAAGCCGATAGATACGGGAATTACAGCGTAACCCAGCATAAAGATAAGTCCTATGAGGGCGTAAATAACAATGTGACCTGCAGTCATGTTGGCAAACAGACGAATAGCCAATGCGAACGGTTTGGTCAGCAGTCCGAGAAACTCAATAATTACCATGATAGGTAATACAAATATCGGCACACCAGGCGGAATTAATCCTTTGAAGTAGCCGAAAAACCCGTTATTCTTTATGCCATGAACCTGAGTCATTATGAATGTTATCAGCGCAAGACCTGCTGTAACGCTGATACTGCTTGTACCGGTTGACATCCCCGGGAATAAACTTATTATATTTACAAACAGAATAAAGAAAAACATTGTGAAAAAGAATGGGAGGTATTTTTCTGAACCGTGACCCATTGATGGTTTAACGATGTCATCACGGACAAAAACCATGAGCATTTCGAGGAAATTACCAAGGCCGGTTGGATGTTTTCTTTTTTTATTCGATGCTGCCGCATAGCCGAATAAGATAATTATCAAAATTGCTGCAATAATGAGCATAAGGATCTTCATTGAAATGGAAAGATCCAGTGTAAAGCCACCTATGTGTATTGGCGGTATAGTAAGTACGGGTTTATCTGATATGTGATGCATGATCCAGTTTCCGTCATCCTGAACCTTTTGTACAAGTGTTGAATCTCCCGGTGCGTGTTCCTGTATAAAAGCAGTAAGTAATCTCATTTATGTTATTTCAGTGTTGTCTTATTTTGCTGATCCGATAACGCCGGATCCAAATTATGTTTTTTAACCTGCATTTGTTTTTTGTGCAGGAAGTAAATTTCGATAGAAATGAAGAGTGTGTAAAAGAAAAAAACCGAGCCAACCAGGCTCAAAGAATCAAGAGTAGTAAATTGTATCAGGATAACAAGAAAAAGCATTACCAGAATTAACCTGATACCCATACCGCCAAAAACAAGCATCATAAAAGTCTTGGTTGGTTTCCCGAAAGCCATCGTGTTGAGCTTGTAACCGATAATTGCATTCATTAGGCTTACAATATATCCGAATACAAATGAATTGATCTGGTTGACAGTAAAATATTTCCAGACCGGGTATGAGCCGAGTATTATTACGATCAAACTTGAGAGCACAATGAATTTGAAGAATCCCGGCTGTTTGCTGCTACTTTCCATCTTTACCAGTTTTTTTATTTTTGTAATTCACAGATTTTAGTAAATTCACAAACCCGCAACTGAACCGAATAATACAC
>JABFSP010000389.1 GCA_013140565.1 Ignavibacteria bacterium | reverse complement strand
CCATAATAGAACCTCATTGTTTCCTTAAGCGATGTCATATTATTCACAATAGTTGTTACTTCATTTCTTATATTGTTTTTCTTCGCGGTCAATTCATCGGTAGTACTTTTAATTATTACTTCATTCCTTCTGATAGCGTGATCATACTTTCCGCTTGACCACGGAGCAAAAGGGATATTAACACCAACCATAAAAGCAAAAGCATTCTTTTCTTCAAACGGCAGTATTTTATATCCAAGTTTTAAATTAAAATCAGGCAGTCGTTCAATTTTTGCCATTTCAAGGTCAGTTTGGTTCATAATGATCTTGTTATGCAGGGTTTTAATATCCGGTCTGTGAACGAATGCATATTCGATAAGTTTTTTATTCTGTGCCTCGTTTACCCTGAAACTGCTCCCGTCCATTAAGTATTCTGTATCAATATCTGCAAAATTTATTCTTGTATTTTCATCCACAACCACTTTAGTCAGCTTTGTCAGCTCTGAAAATACATTTTTCCTCTGCTGCTTTAATATAAAATCCTCATTTTCCAGCCGCGACATTTCAATCTGTGACTTGAACACTTCCTGCTGCATGCCTTTACCAACCATATACTGCGCTTCTGCCGCAGCTATAAATGTTTTAATTAAAAGCCGGTTATCGTTATTGATCTGTATTTTATTGTTTAAAAGGTAAAGGTCATAATAGTTCATCTTTATCATATTCATAATATCAACTGCCATAGAAAGTCTTTCACTTTGCATCATTGCTTTTGAGTCTAATACTGATTTTTTTTCAAGCGCAAGTTTACCGGGGAAAGGGAACATCTGGGATATAAAGAAATTTATCATACCTACGCGGTTGAAATCGCTCATAATATCATCAAGCTCAAATTCAAACATAGGGTCAGGCAGATAAGTCTTTCCTTCAGCCTGGGAATTGGATACATCAATTTTTGTCTGCATTGCGATCAGCTCAGGATTATTATTAACCGCTGCAAACAAAAGCTGGTTTAAAGTAAATACCTCTGACTTTCCGAATGAATTATAGAAAGCGGTATCCCTAAAACTTTGCCTGGTCTGAATAGTAAGCAGAGAATCCAGAACTTTTAACGAGGAATTAAACCTGTAGATTGAATCTTTTTGCAGATAATTATCAAAACCATTCTGAGCATTGGTTTGAATAGTCATTAGTGAAGCGGAAATAATGAAATATATTATGTATTTAGACATGACCTATTAATCTCATTTAAAAAAATAGTAAATAAAACAATTTCAGCAGAAAATTATTCTATAGTAAAACCAGTAATCGAAACGAGATTAATTTAGATTAAAAGAGAGGATGTGAATATCGGGATGTCAATTTCAGGCAGATGTGATTTATCAGGTGAAAAATGGAATGATCTATTGTTTATAACATCAAGGTCTATTGTGGAAATGAGGAACAATGCTATATTAACATATGCATCGTGTTCTTGTCCGCTGTTAAGATTCAGAAGTGTATTTGTATTGCTAAGCTCTGTTGTTTCTTCGCTGCAGCATTTGGTTTTTTCCTGTGTCAGGCTGACCCCTTCATACTTTTTGTTGTCATTATGCGTACATTGGCATTCATTATTGTCACCACTCATTTCACAAAACATCAATTGAGTTGCATAGCTGAAATTTGAACAGATCAGCATCAGAGAGAGAATAACAACAAAATATTTCTTAAATCCTTTTTTCACTGTATAAAGTTAACTATTTGAAGCTTGCAAAGCAACGTCTATTTACAATAACCTGTTAAATATGATTATGGTTTCATTTTAGTTGCCTTTCGATTGAATTAACACCTTGAAAATGACCTAAAAACCCTTAATTTTGTATATATGTAAAGTTAATTTCATTCATTTTTTAAGGGATTAAGTGAAGAATACCAAGATACTGTTACTGATTTCCATAGCTGTGATTTTTGGAGTTAACTTACTTTCAGGTTCAATAAACTCTTATTACTATCAAATAATTATTTATTGCGGTATTAACATTGTACTTGCAACAAGTCTGAATTTAATAAACGGCTACACGGGTCAGTTTTCACTTGGGCACGCCGGATTCATGGCAATAGGCGCATATGTTTCAGCAGCGCTCAGCACTTATTTCGCTCCAACACTGCTATCAGTACTTGGTGATGGTGTGCTTGGCAGATCTGTTTGGTTTATTGCGGTACTAGCCATTGGCGGCGGCGGAGCCGCTTTAGCCGGGATAATTGTTGGTGTACCATCACTCAGGTTAAAAGGCGACTATCTTGCCATCACAACACTTGGCTTCAGCGAAATTATCCGAGTTGTAATTCAAAATCTAAGTGTTATAGGCGCATCTCAGGGATTCCGCGGTGTTTACATATATGAAAACGGCGTAAGAAGCCTTGAGATGGTTCCTGAACTCAGCAATGTTACTTACAGATTTTACGATATCCCTAAGTACACAGATTTCTTCTGGGCTTTCCTGGTGGTTGCAATAATAATTTTCGGCATAACAAACCTGATGAAATCAACTTACGGCCGCGGGTTCATAGCCGTTAAGGATGATGAGATAGCCGCTGAAGCGATGGGCATTAATACGACAAAGTTTAAAGTCACAGCTTTTGTTATCGGCGCATTTTTCGCTGGAGTTGCCGGCGGCTTGTATGCTCACTTCCTGCAGTACATAAATCCAGAGGATTTTAACTTCCTGAAGTCAGTTGAAATAGTTGCAATGGTTATTCTGGGCGGAATGGGAAGTACGCTTGGCGTTGTAATAGCAGCAATTGTACTAACTGTTTTACCTGAATTGCTGAGGGATGTACAGCAATACAGAATGATAATTTATGCATTGCTGCTTATAATTATGATGTTACTTAGACCGCAGGGATTATTTGGCATTAAACTTGAACGTAAGAAAAAGAAAATTACACCCGAAGAAGCACCGGATGTCACTCTAAAAGACTAGAAGAGAATAAATTGGATATACTCACATTAAATAATTGCACAATCAGATTCGGCGGTCTAACGGCTGTGGACTCACTGGAAGCAGTAGTACGGCAGAACGAACTTGTTGGGTTAATTGGACCAAACGGTGCAGGTAAAACTACGGTATTCAACATTATTACAGGCGTTTATGATCCAACCGAAGGTGATGTATTGTTTAATGGTGAAAGTATTGTAAAGCTTAAACCTTTCCAGGTTACACATAAGGGTATTGCCAGAACATTCCAGAACATCAGGCTTTGCCAGAGTTTATCGGTTAAAGATAATGTAAGGGTATCATATAACAATAGCTGTAAATCAAAGCTGTTCAGTTCAATATTTCAGGTAGGCAATTATCACAAAGAAGAAAAAGAAATTGATGATGAAATTCATTCATTACTTGAAATTTTTGACCTGCATGTGGATAAGGATGAATACGCAAAAAATCTGCCGTACGGCGACCAGAGAAAGCTTGAAATAGTAAGAGCGCTTGCTACAAAACCAAAGCTGCTTTTGCTTGATGAACCTGCTGCAGGTATGAACCCATCTGAGAAAAAAGACCTGATGAAACTGATTCAGACAGTTAAGGATAAGTTCAATATTTCTATATTACTTGTAGAGCATGATATGAACGTAGTTATGGGTATTTGCGAGCGCATATATGTCATAGATTACGGCAAGAAGATTGCCGAAGGAAAACCCGCTGAGATACAGAAAGATCCCAAAGTAATTGAAGCATATTTAGGAGAGCCGGCAAAAAAATAAGATGCTGAAAGTAGAAAACCTGCAGGTAAATTACGGAGCAATTAATGCTATTAAGGGGATATCGATTCACGTTCCCGAAAAATCAATAATAACGTTGATTGGCGCAAACGGTGCCGGCAAAACAACCACACTTCGGGCTATTTCAAATATAGTTAAAGCTGCCGAAGGCAGCAAAGTAATTTACGATGGAAAAGATATTACAGAGCTCCCCGCACATAAGATTGTAGAGCGCGGACTTTGCCAGGTGCCCGAAGGCAGGCTGATATTCGCAAATCTTACCGTTAAAGAAAACCTGGATATGGGCGCTTATTTAAGGAAAGATAAAGAGAATTTTGCGAAAGATCTTGATTTCATATTTGCTATTTTCCCGAGGCTAAAAGAGAGAATTAAGCAGCCTGGCGGCACACTATCGGGCGGTGAGCAGCAAATGCTTGCGATATCGCGCGCATTGATGTCAAAACCAAAAATGCTGCTGCTTGATGAACCATCACTTGGTATTGCACCACTCCTTACAAAAACGATTTTTGAAAAAATTGTTGAGATAAATAAAACACTTGGAGTGACCATATTACTTGTTGAGCAGAATGCAAACTTAGCGCTATCAGTAGCTAATTATGGTTACGTACTTGAAACAGGGAAGATAATACTTGAGGGTCCCGCAAAAGAGCTTGAAAGCAATCCGGAAGTAAGAAAAGCATACCTGGGAGAAACTTAATTTTTTCCAAAAATGATTATTCAGAGTTTGATTCATAAAACACTTTTTACCAAAATAAAATAAACAACTAAGATGAAATTCGCTGACGGTATATCCAGACTGGGAACAGAAACAGCATTTGAGGTCCTTGCAAAAGCTAAAGCACTTGAAGCAGAAGGCAAAAGCATTATACATTTACAAATAGGTGAACCAGACTTCCCTACTCCAAAAAATATTTGCGACGCGGCAGTAAGATCAATACAGGCGGGTGATACTCACTACACCGGCGCAGCAGGAACACCTGAGCTGAGAAAAACAATTGCGGAATATGTATCACGCACACGCGGTGTGGATTTTACGGCTGATAATGTTGTAATGACACCCGGCGCAAAACCCATTATGTTCTTTCTTATCCTTGCATTGCTGCAGCATGGCGATGAAGCCATGTACCCGAACCCCGGGTTCCCAATTTACGAATCAATGATCAATTTCACCGGTGCTAAAGCAGTACCTATTCCTTTAACACAGGAAAATAATTTCAATATTGATCTCAAAGAATTCGAAAAGAATGTTACAGATAAAACCAGGCTTGTAATTATAAATACACCGGGCAATCCAACAGGCAAAACTATCCCAAGGAAAGATATAGAAGCTCTCGCTGAAATATTAAAAAACAGAGATTGCATGATACTTTCTGACG
Source organism: Ignavibacteria bacterium (assembly GCA_013140565.1). GTDB lineage: Bacteria > Bacteroidota > Ignavibacteria > Tepidaquicellales > OLB5 > OLB5. Next base: position 3,305 of record JABFSP010000389.1, on the reverse strand, counting down.
AAATTTACTCAAGAATTTGCTATGATGGCGCCGAATCATTTTCAATTTCAAAGTTACCCGGATTCAAAGACAGAACCGTAATACTCGACGGCTTTTCAAAAACATATGCTATGACAGGCTGGAGAGCCGGTTACGGCATTATGAATACTGAACTTGCCCCTGTAATAACCAAGCTTATGGTTAACAGCAATTCATGTAACAACGCATTTGTGCAGAAGGGCTGCATAGAAGCATTAACAGGTCCCCAGGATGCAGTTGACGCAATTGTTGCCGAGTTTGACAGAAGAAGGCACATCATAGTTGAGGGTTTAAATTCAATAAAGGGATTCAACTGCTCAACCCCCGATGGCGCTTTCTATGCATTCCCGAACATAACCGGAACCGGTTATAAATCAAAGGAACTGGCTGATAAGCTGCTTTATGAAGCCGGAGTTGCATGTCTTGCCGGAACTTCTTTCGGTTCATATGGCGAAGGTTATATAAGGTTCTCATATGCAAATTCAGTTGAAAATATCAACGAAGCTATAAAAAGAATTAAAAATGTATTAGCATAAACTTTCCAACAGGGACCCTCCCCGAAACGGGAGGGTTTTTGTTTTACAATTTGTTACAATTCCCTTAATAACTTAGTATTTGATTTTTTTGTATTTTTCTGCAATTTTGTATAATACCTAAATAGAAAAATATTATGAAAAATGCTCTCTTAGCAATAATTATATTTCTGCTTATATCGCCCTTATTCAATTCTACGCATACAGGACAGGTCTATTTAGACCAGATCAAGGAAGTAAAATATTCAACAGAACCGTTCGATATAGTATTACATGATAACATCGCATACGTGCTGACTTTAGGGTCGGTTTATTCCGTAACTACTGTTGACCCGTATAATCTGACAAGCACAGAAATTAAACCTATCAGCGGAGCAGCAAGTATTGCTTTCATCGGTCATTATTGTTATGCATTGTATTCAGATGGGGTAATAGTGGTGTATGATTTTTCCAAATCACCCGTAGCGAAGAAAACACAGATAAATACCAACGGCAGGATAAAGAAAATATTAATTGATAATGGCTACCTCTACACCATTAATGAAGATGCCGGTATGCAGGTTTATGATGTCAATATTGCGGATTTCCCTGTATATAAAAGCACTCAGGCGATTCCGTTTAATGCAAACGGGATATTCGTATCAAGCAATAAGGCATATATATCAAGCTCCGGCGGGCATTTATCAATAATCAATGTAACTGATAAATCATCGCTTCAAATAGTCGGCTCATACAGCTCAGGCACCAGCTTTTTTGAGCCATTTGTTGACGGTAATACCGCTTACATTCCGCAGGGCTCTACAGGCGTGCAGGTATTGGATATTTCCAAGCTTCCAAACCCCAAATGGGAATTTAACCTGTTTGGCAGGAAGAATTCACACCAGGTAATAGCATCAAATTTTTATGTCTGGGTAGCAGATGATAAGTCAATAGAAGGCTTTTACAACGATGCTCCCGCTTCATATTACTTTGCCGGTAATCATAAGTTTTCAGATAAGATAAACAGGATTGCTGTAATTGAAGGTAAGTACATTTACGTCACCACAAAGGATAAGAAGCTTAAGATATTGAAGATAGATTATAAGTATTGATTACAGCCAAATAATTATAAGCTCCACACCAAAACAGGAGGGGAACTGATTAAAATTTCAGCTATACTCCCCCATACATCTTCACAACGTTACCCCTGAACGATCTCGCGCCATCCCCGATCAAAAATAAGCATGTTTCGGCAATTTCTTGTGGAGTTACCCAGGTCGAAAAATCCTGGTTCTGCATACTTTCCCTGTTTGCGGAAGTATCAATAACGCTTGGTATTATGGAATTGAAAGTAATATTATCAGCCTTATGCTCCTCGGCAAGGGTTTGCATTAAATTAACAACTCCGGCTTTGCTGAATGAATACGCGAACTTGCCGGCAGTTGTTTCAACTGCGGGCTTAGCTCCTATAGAGACAACCCGTCCAAAGTTATTTATTTTGAAATAAGTTAAAGCGTGCTTCGTAAAGTTAAAAGTAGTATAAAAGTTCAGCATAAGCTGCTTCTCTATAAGCTCTCTATCCGTATCAGCAACCAGTCTTTTGGGGTGGTATCCGCCCACTGTATTGATAAGGAAGTCTATCCGCTTTTCCTGTTTAACCACATTATCGCAGAATTCCTTTACAGCATCTTCATTGGTGGCATCACATGGAAGCCCGTAACGCTTGGGGAGTCCCCGAAACTCCGTTTCATCGTCCTGCTCAAAAACCTTCATAAATTCAGGCATCGAGCGCACCGGAACATAAACTTTCATTCCCTGTGCTGCAAAATGATTGACAATTACCCTGCCTAAGGCTCCCGTGCCGCCTGTTACAATTGCTACTTTATCTTTGAACATAGATATGTTTCTGTTTACTTTGTTGCCACGACCTTTAGGTCGTGGTTATCATATGATAAATAAACGGCTTTAGAGCCGCTAACTGATTTTCTTTATTTTAAGAGCTGAAGCCCCTTGTGATGCTGTCCAGGGTCCACGACCTAAAGGTCGTGGCAATTATGATTAATCCATTTTCCGCAATTAGACGATCTGAAGTAAAATGAATTCATTTAAAGATAACTCCTTTAAGAAAATTTATGCATTTTCAAAATGTTTGTACTACTTTTTCTTCAAGCCTGACAGATCTTTCCTAAAATCACATCCTTTGTTGAGCCTGTTACGCTGTTCACATTTGCAGGATTCCCTGCAATACATTCATTAGCCAATACCGCAAATAAAATTGCCTCTTTATTTTGCGTTGTAATACCGTTTACTTTTAGCTTGCTTACTTTTGCACCTTTGAAATAGTTGTTTAAAGTATACATTAGTAATGGATTATGTGCTCCCCCGCCGCTTACTATAAGTTCATCAATTTTACAGTCAGATTCAATGAAATTTTTGTAATTATACCAAATTGTATAAGCAGTAAATTCAGTAACCGTCCTTATTATATCATATTTATTCAGCCGTTTGAATTTCTTCAATATCTTCTTCTGGAATTCCATTCCATAATGCTCTCGCCCTGTAGATTTAGGAGGTTCAGCCCTGTAAGCGCTATCCATGATCAGGTAATTGAATAATTCCGGATTCAAGGTTCCTTTCTTGGCAACAAGACTATTCTTATCATACTTTTTCTTAAACAGGTGGTACATCAGCCCGTCAATTATCATATTACCCGGACCCGTGTCAAAAGCAAAAACATCCTGCTTCCGGGCATTCCTTTTCAGTACCGTAATATTC
>JABFSP010000178.1 GCA_013140565.1 Ignavibacteria bacterium | reverse complement strand
ATTCAATTTATATAATATAAAATAAGCCTGCTTTTCTCTTCCTTCATTGCTGATGCAAAGGGTTCCGTCATTTTTAAAAGCAATTCCTTCTGCCTGTACATGAATTTTTTCAGGCAGATCAGCCTGGTCAAGTACTTCCCCGTTCTTTGAGATTTCAAGTAATGTATTCCCCTGTGCTGCAATAACATAAAATGAGCCGCTTATAGGATTCTTTGCGATACCTGAAGGATTAAACTTGCCTTCAACACTGTTGTTCTTGATATCCTTGGCTGATATTATAAAACGCGGAGTCTGATCAAGCTCAAGGTTATCCAGTGAAAATGAATAAACAGTTTTATCCTTGCCGTAATCCTTACCTCCAGATCCTTTGCATGCAAGAAGCAAAGAATTTGTTTCATTATCGTAACACAAACCTTCAACATCATTTTTCCCTGTCAGAAAAGTTTTGTAGGTTTTATATTTTACAAATTCACCATTGTTGCCTTCACTGAACTCATATAACTTGCCGTTTGATTCAACCAAATAGAATTTACCGTTTACATAAGTTATGTCCTCAAAATCACCTTTTACTACCAGCAGACTGCCAAGATGGAATTTTTTAATGATATTGCTGCCGGAAGGATCTATCTCAAAAATATCACCATCTTCATCACCATGAGCAAACATCCTGTTATCATCGGTAAAAGTAATGCCTGATACCTCGAGGAGTTCTGAAGGCAGGTTTACCCTTTCAGGCGATAAGCTTGAAATGTCATATTCACTTAAACTTCCTTTTCCCTGGGGCATTTTATCTCTTGTTTTCTGTTCCTTTTCTGTAGTGGTTTTCTCATTTGCATCCTTGTCTTTTCCCTGCTTTTTGGAGCCGCATCCAAAAACTAAAAATGCTGTAAAAATTAATAAAAAACCAAATGTTTTTAGCAGATATGTATTCATATTACCTGCAAAATATGTATAAATTTTAAGGATTTCAACAATACCGGAATCCCTTAAAATATTGATAAGTATTCACATTCAGGAACAATAAATTTTGAATGCAGTATAACATTAAAAGGCCAAACACTCAGCCTGAAAAGGAGGAAGTTATGAACGACACAATAACACTCATAAATAATGATAAATACGGAGCTCCTGAACTGAAAAAACTTCAGCAGGGCTATACATTAAAAGGATTAATAGTTGCTGTAACAATACACATAGCGCTTATTGCTGCTTATATGCTTGTTGCCTACATTAATCAGTCTAAGGCAAAGGATATTCCGTTCAATCCAAAGACTCCGGTAATACTTACTTTGGAAGAATTAATGATGTCGCAGGCAGAAGATGAAGAAATTCCGCCGGTTAAGGAAGAAGAAGTAGTGCAGAAGGTTAAAGATCTTTCATCACTCGAGCCAACACCGGTAAGGAAATCAGACGCTGATGATGTTGTGCTGAAAACACAGGATGAGCTGAACAACATAAACACAACTACATCAAGAACAGGTGATTCCATAATTATAGCATCAAATGATAATATAAAGATCGATGATATTAAAATTGATGACAGGATAAAAGATGTTGTAAAGGATCCGCCTGTAACTATTTACAATAGTGCTGAAGTTGATGTTGCACCGGAATGTATAAACTTATCACAGGTAAGAGCAGGCATGTTGTATCCCAGTCTTGCTGTAGAAACAGGAATTGAAGGCAAGGTTACAGTAAAGGTACTTGTAGGACCTGACGGTAATGTAATAAAGATCGGATCAATGAGCGGCCCTGAAGTCTTTCACAGTGAAGTAAAGGATAAAGCAAGGCAGCTGCAGTTCACCCCGGGTCTGCAGAGCAATAAACCTGTAAAAGTATGGGTTAATGTACCATTTAATTTTAAGTTAAATTAAGCAAATTAGCAAACTGTATAAAATCTTAAATTTATGTAAAAAGTAAATTTAAGATTTTTTTTTATCCCTTATTAACGTTAATTACATTAAATTATTTATTACCTATTTTGTTTCCCTGAAATCAAATATATGATTAATTGGATTATATAGAAAAGAACGTAAATGAATTCGTAAAAGACAGATTCAGGGAGCTTATTGAAGACCTGAACGTAATAACATATGAATTTGACCTGCAATTATACAGGTTTACTTATGTCAGTCGTATGGCGGGATCAATTTTGGGATATCCCACCAGTGAATGGTTTAAAAAAGGATTTTGGTTCGAGCATCTTCATGAAGACGATAAAAAATGGGCTTCTCATTTCAGCAGGTATAATATTTCCCTCAATAAAGATCACGAATTTGAATACAGAATGATAGCCTCTGACGGAACGATAAAGTGGTTCAAAGATATTGTTTCGATAGTTCATGTAAATAATAATCCGGTTTCCTTATACGGCGTTTTAATTGATATGACAGACAGGAAGCAGACAGAAAAGGAACTCCTGGAAAGCAAAGAGCGATACAAAACCCTTGTAGAACAGCAAACAGAAATGATCACCCGCTGGAAACCTGACGGCACATTTACTTATGTAAATGAAGTTTACTGTAATTTTTTCAGTAAAAGCCGTGAAGAGCTGATCGGGAAAAGATACATTCCTCAAATGCCCGTGGAAGATCTTGAAAGATTTTCAAAATTTTTTATGTCGCTTGATAAAAACAACCCGGTTGGACAGTTCACGCACAGAGTAATAAGACCGGATGGTGAAATAAGATGGCTCAGATGGACTGATACGGCAATTTTAGATGATGCGGGGAACATAATTGAGTACCAAACCGTAGGCAGGGATATAACCGCCAGAAAACGGGCAGAAACAGCGTTAAAAGAAAGTGAACAGCAGCTGCAGTTAATTTTCGAAAACGCGCCTATAGGCATGGCTTTAACTGACCTGAGCAAGAGCTTCATAAAAGTAAACAAAGCATATTGTGATATCATCGGTTATTCAAAAAAGGAACTTCTGACAATGACCTACGAAGAGATCACACATCCAGACGATGTAAAAATAGAAAATGAGATTCTGGATCAAACAATTGACGGAACCGGTAATAATTTTCATTTTGAAAAGAGATATATTCACAAAAACGGCAGGATAGTATATGTTGATCTCAGACTGAACGTATTGCGTGATACGCTTGGTAAGCCTTACCAGCAAATAGCACAGGTTGTTGATATAACCGAAAGAATTATAGCCGAGCAAAAGCTTAAACAAACCCAGGCCAGGCTTACTGCCGTACTTAATAACCTGCCGAATGTTGCAATTTATGAATATGGCGAAGAGATAAATTTTGTTTCAGAAAATATTATGGATATACTCGGCTATCCTGCCGAAGAGTTCATGAAAAATGAATCACTCTTCAGCAATCTAATGCTTGAAGATGATATAGTGATTTATGATGATAAAGTTGCACGCTGGAAGCGTGACGGAGCTAAGGGAGTAATAAGTAACGAAATAAGAGTAAGGAACAAGCAAAACGAAATTATCTGGCTTGAAGACCATATGTACGAAGTTAACCCCGGCAATGCCAGACCTTATTATTCAGGCATTATGATAGATATTACCCAGCAGAAAAAGACTCAGCTTAAAATGCTTGAAACTGAAACCAAACTTTCAGCAATTTTAAGAAATCTTCCTAAAGTTATCATTTATCAATCGGGAATGGGAAATGATTTCATTTCAGATAATATTGAAGAAATGATAGGTTATACGCCCGCTGAAGTACTTGAAAGCAAATATTTCTTTGGCAGTATTATGCACCAGGAAGATATGATGGCAGTAAAGAACTCAATTTCTAACTGGCATAAAGCCGGTGATGAAGGCATTTTGAACATGGAGTTCCGTGTAAAAAAGAAAAATGGCGGGTATATTTGGATCGAAGACCATATGTTCAAAGTGAAAGTTAATGAAAAGGAATCATACTTATCGGGAATTCTGATTGATATAACCGATAGAAAGCTGGCCGAACAAAAAATAAGCCGCTCATTAAAGGAAAAGGAACTACTGCTGAAAGAAATTCATCACAGAGTTAAAAACAACCTGCAGGTTGTATCAAGTTTGCTTAAACTTCAGTCAGGCTATGTAAAAGACGAAAGTTCACTTGACCTTTTAATAGACAGCCAGAACAGGGTCCGCTCTATGGCGCTTGTACATCAAAAGCTTTATCAGTCAAAGGACTTTTCCGAAATTGATTTTCCTGAATATCTAAAACAGCTTTCAGAACACCTGCTGAATGTTTTTAAAACTAAATCCGGTGATATAAGCGTTATTGTAAATTCCGCAGATGTTAATCTTGGTATTGATCTTGCCGTTCCATGCGGGCTGATCCTAAATGAACTGATCTCCAACTCACTTAAATATGCCTTCCCTGAAGGAAAAAAAGGTGAGATAAAAATTGATTTTAAATTCACTGATGAGATCTACGAAATTATCATCAGTGATAACGGTATAGGGTTTCCGGATGAAATAAATTACAAAGAAACAAAATCACTTGGATTGCAGCTTGTAAATACTCTGGTCGGACAAATTGACGGAAATATCACAATGGAAAATAAAGCAGGCACAACTTTTAATATCCGGTTCGGGAAAAAATAATACATAATACAATTATTTCTTAAACAATTCCGTGAATTCCTTTTTTATCATGTCACGTACTTTCCTGTAAACTACCCTTTTTTCTTCGTCAGTTCCGGCGGCATTAAAAGGATCTTCAAACCCTTTATGAATTTTGTGTTTAACATTTCCCGTAAACACCGGGCAAATTTCCCTGGCATTATCACATACAGTTATAACATAGTCAAAATCAGTTCCCGTAAATTCATCAACATTTTTGGGATAGTGGCTGCTGATATCAAGTCCAATTTCTTTCATCACTTCAATTGCGTATGGATTAACATTCTTTTCAGGGCGTGTACCGGCGGAATATACTTCAAAATTGCTATCAAGTGACCTGATGATACCCTCAGCCATCTGGCTGCGGCATGAATTACCCGTACATAAGACCAGTATTTTAACTTTCATTTGATTTAAGAATTATTGAAATTAAATATGTTAGATAATTGTTATATTTTCAAACCAGGAATTAATGGCAAAAAGCTTAATAATATTACTGTTTATCATACTTTCTATTCTGCTGGGATGCAGCAGTAAGAAAAGTGACCTCAAACCGGATGTCACTGATTCTACGGAATCACGGATAGATATAAAGGAAAGCCTTCCTGAGCTTGAAGAAACATTCCCTAATTTCGATTATAATTCCGTAATTAATGCACAGGCGAACAAAATGCCCAGCGGAATGTCAATAACAAAATTTAAATATTTTGTTGTATTTTCTGATATGAACGATGAGCTTACTTACAAACTGATAGATAATGATGTTCGCAATACCATTGAAGCCATGTCAAATAATTATGTAAACAAACTTCCTGATGTTGTTACACCCATATTCCTGTTTGAGAAGTATGATAATTACAAAGAATTCGTAATGGAAAATTACGATATCCCTGAAGATGATATTTCTCCATACGGATTTTACAAAATATCAAAGAATGTAATAGTTGTACGATATGTAAGCTGGAAAGGCAGCATTCTGCATGAAATAACACACAGGTTCATCAAGTCTGATTTCCCTAATGCTCCATCATGGTTTGAAGAAGGCTTTGCATCATTGAATGAGAGATCTACGTTCAAGAATGGAAATTTGATCGGAGAGTTTAGTTTTCGTATACTGCCATTAAGAAGGGCTATGAATGAAAATACTTACACGGGAATAAGACACCTCATGGAAACAGATGATGATGAACTTTACGGCAAAAGAACATCTTACTATTACGCACAATCAAGATACCTGCTAATGTACCTTCAGGAAAAAGGATTACTTGAAACTTATTATAAAGCTTTCAGAGATAGTTATGATACAGATAACACCGGGATAACCCAGATTGAAGATATTACCGCAAAATCGCTGAAAACACTTGATGAAGAACTACTTGATTACATAAAGAGCTTTAAACAATAAAATTACCCGGCAATTTCATCTGCGGCTTCTTCGCCGGTAACAATGGCGCCTTCCATGAATCCCTGCCAGTCAGCCAGATGTTCGCCTGCAAAATAAGTATTCTTGAATTTCTTTTTTAATATTGGCATAACTGTAAACCATTGACCTGTTCCGTATAGCGCATATCCGCCCTTAGTATATTCATCCATTCCCCAGTAATAATTTACCTGTGTTACAATTTTATCTTTCACATCACCAAATGCAGTTTTAAGTGAATCATTGATTACATTTGCTTTAAACTCATCATTTTGGCGGGCAATGACATCGGCTTTATCGCCAATTGTATATGAAATCAACGCGCCTTTTGTGCCCGGCTGATTTTTGGTAGCATGGTAAAAATAATGTCCGTAAACATCCGTTACCATATCAAAATCTTCAGCTTTCCAGAATCTTTCATTAAACAACACTGCATGTTTGCTTATCCTTGCATATTGTAATTCATTGAGCGCATTTATTTTCTCCTCCGGAAGGCCCGGCTTCCAGTTTATCTTAAGCAGCGCATAAGTTGGCGCGGTACATATCAGGTTATCCCCTGAAAAAACTGTTCCATTGTCACACAATACATCTACTTTGCCATCTGCCTGGCTTACTTCTGTGACCTTATGTTTTAAATTAATGTTATCATCGCCAATTCTTTCAGCAAGCGCTTTTGCAAAAAGACCGTTGCCGCCTTTTATTTTAAAATCCATTTCATTTTTTTCACTGGATTCAGCATACTCAGCAATAGCGGCATAAGCGGATACATGCCTGATACATTCGCCAAAATCAGTGCTGTCAAGCAAGTCCCGAATTTGCAGATCACGTTCAGTAATTCCGTTATTGGTTAAATAACGCCACCAGTCCATTTTATCGAGGCGTTTTTTATCTTCCTCACGGAAGTTGGCGTAATCTTTGATAATTTTATCAAATCTGGTTTTCCAGTCTGTGGAGTAATCCCATCCGCCGTTGGGATAATATTGCCCCGCGAAAGTTAAATGAGATTCAAACTGGTTATTCTGCAGTTCCAGCCCGAATTCCTTGCACATTGCTATCATTCTTTCATGTGAAGCGCCTACCCATTCAGCCCCAAGCTCAATTACCAGGTTTTCATCTTTACCAATTGGGTGTGAAAACACCCTTCCGCCCACTCTTCCTCTGCTTTCAAGTATCTTTACTTCGCAGCCCTTCTGTTTAAGGCGGTAAGCGGCAGAAAGTCCCGCAAAACCTGCACCAATAATTACAACTTTGGGTTTAACTTTTTTACTTATGCTGAAAGCATTTGGAAGAATTGCAGTCCCAGCTGCTAATACTGCTGTTGTCTTAATAAAATCTCTTCTTGTTGTCATAATTTTTAATTTAAATTGCTTTACCTACAAAATAAATGATCAATCCGATGTATGAAACCGCAAATATAAAAAAGCTGATCCTGTCAAGTTTCTGTGAAAGCACTTCTTTCCCCTGCTTCATATAATGGAGTGATATTGTTGATACCAAAATACAGAGAAAAATATAAATGAATGTAATATCATGAAGTATATCCACAAGAGTTAAACTTTCATTTTGCGGAAGTGATGATGTAATTACATACTGGCTGGCTATTGCAGCAAATATTGCCCCAACTGAAAGTCCGAACCTCGGATCAAGATCAAGCGGGTTAATGAAAAATGTAAGCAGCGAAATAAGAACTGAAATGAAGAGTCCGACGAAAAGCTTAAAAAATAATCCTTTACCTTCTCTTTCAAGCGTAAAATGCATGGTAGCCCTTGAAAAAGCCGAATAATCAGTCAGCGGAATATCGGGGTCTCCGTAATTTGTTTCGTAAGTATGGTCATCTATAGTAATCCCGAAATCCTTTATTTTCCAGCCGTCAAGATGTACGTCTTTATCTATTTTGCTTGCGGCAGTATCTGCAACAAAAACAAGTTTAGTGTTATCCTTATCAAAATCTTCTATTTTTATTTCAATAACCTGCTCATCAAATGGAAAGTCCGTTACGTTCCATTCTTCCTTAATTTTAGCATTTATTCTGACTGAATGGAAAAAAGTACTTCCCCTTTTTTCATTCATTTCATATGACTTATTAAGTTCGATAGAATTAATAATTTCAAGGTTCTGGAGCAGATCCATACTATCCTTTTTTGTATTATACCAAAGGTAAAAATCAGCATTCAGTTTATTCCCCGGGAAATCGAGATCATATAATGAAAATATGTACGCCCCGACTTTAACGGTATCCGCAGGACCTGTCACTTCTTTTTCTGAAGATTCTTCTTTATCAGCTAATTCTTTCTTTACCTCTGTATCGGATCTCTTCTTATCAGTGACAGTATCTTTCTTTTGGATATTTTCCGTTTTGTTCTGCCATATAGCACCTGCAGCCAAAATAAAAAATAATGCAAGGGGTATCAGGCTGATATATAT
>JABFSP010000235.1 GCA_013140565.1 Ignavibacteria bacterium | reverse complement strand
GTACATTAAATGATATTTTTACAAAAGTATTTGTTAGTGATGATAACGAAACAACTGCAAGAATTAAAAGCATAAATAACAATAGATATGTAATGAGTATGTCTAGACTTACAAATTCATTCCCCATGACATATTACACTAAACTTATTATTACAGATAGCATGGGGAATATTTTAACTCAAAAATATTATAACGCACCCGGTGATTTGAATATCTATTCAATACTACCTGCAGTTAATGGTGATATTTTGTTCGTGGGTTATGCAGAATATTTTAGTTTTCCAATTAAAGAAGATGTTTATGCTCTTAGAACTGACAGTCTTTTAAACGCACCACCGCCTATAGGAATTTATCAAGTTAATGAAATTATTCCAATAACTTTTAGTCTATACCAAAACTATCCAAATCCATTTAATCCTGAAACACAGATAAAATTTGACGTGCCAAAAACATCAAACATAAAAATAGTTGTATATGATATACTTGGCAGGGAAGTTGCTATAATAGTGAACGGCAAAATGGATCCGGGAGTTTATAACGCATCATGGAATGCAACTCCATATGCGAGTGGTGTGTATTTTTATAGATTAGAAGCTGATGGGTATATTGATACGAAGAAAATGGTATTGTTGAAGTAAGAATAAAGTTATTTAATTAGACATCCAAAAAGAATCGACCCACGGTTCACCTTTTTTTATTGATTTTAACCAGATTCCCGTATCACGTTTTGACTGTATTGCTTAATCCTACATATGAAAATATATTGGTTTAAATTTTACAGTCAAATTATAATTTCTTCAGGGGGTTGAAAATGAAATTAGCAATTACAGCGATCTTTACATTATTTTTTATAACAGCAATTAATTCGCAGCCAATCAGCTGGGTTGAGCAAACCAGCGGTCTGACCACACAGTTGACATCTGTATCAGTGGTTGATGATAATAACGCATGGATATGCGGCTATGCCGGCAGAGTGCTTCGCACAACCAATGGAGGCGCGAACTGGGTCAGCGTTAACGCTGCGCCAATACCCGGAACACTTGATCTGCACAGCATTTTTGCAATTGATGCCAATACGGCGCTTGTCGCAGGCTCAGGCACTTCATCATTCCTTTACCGCACATCAAACGGCGGAGCAAACTGGACGCAGGTTTTTACTGAATCAGGCGGATTCATAAACTCCGTGCAGATGGGTAATGCATTTGCGGGATTCATGATGGGTGACCCAGTAGGCGGCAGATGGTCATTGTGGGGCACAACTAATGCAGGTTTAACATGGGATTCAACCAATTTCTACCTTCCGCAGGCAGGAGCTGATGCAGGATGGAACAATGCATTTTTCTTCGAAGTAAGCTCAGGTGTTTGGTTCGGTACAAATAATACAAGGGTATATAAAAGCTTAACGCTTGTTAACTGGACAACTCAGCCAACAACCGGACAGGTTAATTCATATGCTATCTGGTTCAATACACCGTTAACCGGATTTACAGGCGGCACAGCATTACTTATGACAACAAACAGCGGCTTGAACTGGGTTAACCCGCCTGCGGCGCTGCCCGGCACAGCAAACCTGAGCGGTATTACAGGATTTGGTACTCAGTGGGTAGTTACAAGGCAGGCTACAGTAATTTATCTGAGTCCCGATAACGGCGCTACATGGTCAACAAGTTACACTGCTCCCGCAGGTAACTTCAGGCACGTTGCAAAAAGCCGGGCAAATAACCTGGTATATTACGGTGTCCGTTCAAACGGAGGAATATCAAGAGGCACATTGCTTGTTGGCATTGAGCCTGTTTCGAATATTATCCCGGATAAATTTGAATTGAAACAGAATTACCCGAATCCGTTTAACCCGAATACAACAATTGAGTTTTCAATTCCCAAAAACAGCTTTGTAAAGCTTGCAGTATATGATGCATTAGGCAGGGAAGTGAATTCATTATTGAATAACGAACTTAAAGCCGGAGAGTATAGCATCAATTTCAGCGCGGCTGATCTGGCAAGCGGAACGTATTTTTATAAATTAATTTCAGGTGAGCTGGTACAGACAAAGAAAATGATATTAGTTAAGTAATCCTGATATGGTCTCCCCCTGAAAGGGGGAGATACAGAGGGGGTATTCTCTTTTAGGTGATTTTTTTCCTCGACAAAAATATAAATCATGAAAATTCTTTAGGCATCTTAAAAATAAGATGCCTTTTTTATTTACAGTTTATTTATCTTTGTAGATGGATAATAATAATATCAAAGAAAAAAAAGAAATTAACACACGTACGCTTGGGGGCTGGCTGATAGCAGTTCAGGCGTTTATAATACTCAACGCTATTAGCTGGGTCGGAAATTTACAGACGTATTACAAATTGCTGGGTGAAAAGGATACGCTGATAAAAGATAAACCTCCCGGAGATGCAGGTATGCTGAATGCGTTTGTGTACTATGAACTTGCTGCGAGTCTTGTATTTGCCTTCCTTTGTTTCGTGGTATTCTATTTTTTCTATAAACGGAACAGGAATTTCCCGCTGATAATGATAATTTATTTAATTGCGGAAATTATTGTCGAAGGTACATCCTATTTATTATTCGCGCACCTTTCAAATGATCCGGTTTTGATACTTCAGAAGCTTGCTTTCAGCGCTGTAATTTCCGCGGCAATTATATTGTATTTAAAACGCTCTGAAAGGGTAAAGCAGACTTTTATTTTTTGATTTTGTTATACTCATCGGATGACTTAAAGTCATCCGATGAGTTTTGCGAGCAAAACCGCACAAATTCATTCCTTTATACTTTAAATTCGCTTAAGTATATTTGAAAATTATGAAAATTTCACTGAATTGGTTACGGAATTATATTGATATTTCTCTTTCTGTAGATGAATTGGTTAAGGGTTTAACTGATCTGGGAATAGAAGTAGAAAGTGTCGAAAATCAGCAGGAAAAGCTGAATAAGTTTGTTATTGGCAAGGTAATTGAGCGCAGTAAACACCCTAATGCTGATAAACTGAGCGTTTGCAAGGTTGATGCCGGTACGGGCGAGATACTCAATATAGTATGCGGTGCACCGAATGTTGATGCCGGGCAGACAGTCTGTGTCGCATTGGTTGGTGCTATTGTGCCTAACGGCGGATTTGAAATTAAGAAGGCTAAGCTTCGCGGTGAGCTTTCCGAAGGTATGATATGCTCCGCAAAAGAGCTTGAGCTTGGCGATGACCACAGCGGTATCATGGTGCTTGATACTGAGCTTCCTGTTGGCACTCCATTTGCCGAATACCTGAAACAGAATGATGTGATACTGGAAATAGGAATTACACCAAACAGGGGTGACCTGCTTTCACACATAGGTGTTGCAAGAGAGCTTGGCGCATTAACAGGAAATAAGATAAAAGAGCCGCTGCTGAAAAATGATTTTTCAGGCAGTGATATTAATTCTAAAATTTCGGTTGAAATAAAAAACACCAAAGGCTGCTTAAGATACTGCGGCTCAATGGTTGAAGGTATCACCGTAAAGGAATCACCCGAATGGATGAAATCATATTTAAACTCTGTTGGGCTTAGACCAATCAACAATATTGTTGATGTTACAAATTATGTTATGATGGAATGCGGTCAGCCGCTTCATGCATTTGATTACGAAGCAATTTCCGGCAAAAAGATCATTGTACGTTCCTCCGGAAGTGATAATAAATTCAAAACTCTCGATAGTAAAGAGCGGACTTTGCGTGATGATGTGCTTATGATATGTGACGGCGAAAAACCAGTTGCTCTTGCCGGTATTATGGGTGGCGAAAATTCTGAAATAAGTAATTCCACAACCAATGTATTCATAGAAAGTGCGTATTTTGACCCGGTATTAACCAGGCTTTCGTCAAAATATCTTGGTTTGCAGAGTGATTCATCATACCGCTTTGAGCGCGGAGTTGATATCGATAGAACCGAGTGGGCTTGTAAACGAGCAGCGGAATTAATTGCAGAACTTGGCGGAGGCAAAGTAACAAACGGATTCATAGATAACTATCCAAACAGATTAAACAAGCTGAATGTGGCATTAAGACTATCCCACTTAAAGCGTATTGCAGGTGTTGAATATTCTGCTGATACTGTGAAAGAATTACTGGGAAGAATTGACATTAAATTCATTTCAGAAAGTGATGGAGCATTGCTCTTTGAAATACCGCAATCACGCAGGGAAGACTTGACCCGTGAAATTGACCTGGTCGAAGATGTGATCAGGCTCAATGGTTACGATAAGATCGAAATCCCCGAATATGATAACCTGTATCTTGATACCCGGGATTTTGCAAACCGGGAGTATGATAATCTGCGGGAAGTAAGAAAGTACATAATTGGCAGGGGATTCAAAGAGGTAATTTCCAACACACTTGTGGAAGAAAATTTTCAGAAAAAGTTTGATGAGAATTATGTTAGCTTAATGAATCCTTCAAGTGACAAAATGAACGTTCTGAGAAGTAATCTATACATTGGAATGTTTGAAGTAATTAAGCTGAATTTCGAGAATTCCAATAACTCACTAAAGCTGTTTGAAACAGGTAATTCATTCAGAATTGATGAAAAAGGTAACATAGTAGAAAACAGAAGCATTTTAATGGTTATGGCCGGTGAGCGTGATATTAAGTCATTTAGCGAAAAACAGCGAAATTTCAACATTTTGGATATGGCTAGCGAAGCCGAAGGATTGTTTGGAAAATTAAGCGTTGAAAATATTAAAAAATATGATTATAATGCTCAAAATGCTATGATGGATTATTCCATAGAATACAAAAGCCGGAACAATATTATTTGTAATATCATTAGCTTCTCCGGTAAATTTTTAAATTCAATTGGAATAGAAAGACCTGTGATTATATGCCAGATACCATATTAAGTTTAAGCAATACTTTAAACCACAAAGTGGTTTTTGAACCTTATTCAAATTTCCCGCCGGTTTTGAGGGATCTTTGTATAATTGCTGATGGCGGCTTAAAACAGGGCGAAATTATGGATTCGATACTTTCAGTAAATTCAGGTAAGTTGTTAAGGAAAGTATCATTATACGATATATATGAACCAAAAAATGAAGCCGGTAAAAAGAGCTACACTTACAGTATTGAATACCGCGCAGATGACAGGACTTTAACAAACGAAGAGGTTAACAAAATTCAGGATAAAATTGTAGCTGAGCTGCAAAAAAAGCATAAAGCTGAATTAAGAAAATAAATTACAGGCAGTTAATTATTTATTAACAGATCCATTCATGGATAATTCTATACTAAAGGTTAACGATTCAGGGCTTAAGAGTGAACTTGAGAAAATGTTCTCGAAAGTCAAAATTCTTGTGGATAAATTTAATATATCCAAAGATGAGAACAAATTACTCAAAGAAAAGGTTAAAGAACTAGAACATTCGCTTAGTGAAGCGGAAATCAAGGTCTCGAACCGTAATAGTGAACTTTTGGTTAAAGATAAAGAAATTACGGATCTTAAAAATAAGATACTCGAAGAAAGAAAAAATAAAGTTTCAGGGGAAGATAAAGCGCAGTTGAAATCAAGGATTCGCGAACTTATGGTAAGGCTTGATACTCATCTCGAACAGAAAACCAATAATAATTTTTAGTTTTATCTAAAATAAAGAGCAGCAGTAACAAAAAGAGCAGCGTTTTTAATATTTCAGACTAAAAATTATCATTTGTTTTTGTTTCACAATAAGGTCGGGATTTAATAAAGGTAAAATTTAAACTTCAATAAATCGTATGGACTCTAAGGATATCAGGATCAAAATATTCAATAATCATTACACATTAAAGGGTGATGATGTTGAGCTTTTGGAAAAAAGCGCGCAGTATGTTGATACATTGATGCATAAAGTGCAGAATGATATTCCAAACCAGTCTGATTTTACGGTAGCTATAGTTTCTGCATTAAATATCGCAGAGAATTATTACAGGGAAAAGAACTCAAGCTTCGTTCTTGACCAGAACTATAAATCATTGATCGGCGGGCTGAACTCGCAGGTCAAAGAAATAAATGATTATATAGACAGCAATACGTAAAATAAATAGCTATATCATTACTTTTTATTGATAAAAGCAGCACCGTTCTTTAATTATAGGTTATCAGTTTCATAAGTTTACCGCACCGACCGGCCGTAGCCAAAAATTAAATAGATCCAACACTATTTAATTGGGGAGAACGCTCGATACCAATGTCAATTACAGGCCTCGCTTACAGCTTGCTGTAAGATCGCCGGAACCTTCGGGTTCCACAGTACTTTTCTAAGTACTGGTTCCGTGATCAGTGGAAGTTAAAAGACATTTCGGCACTCACCCACTGTGTTGAAAGAGGGATCTATAACTCTTTCGCTATGGTTTTAGTTCGCGTGCGGTTTTTTATTTTCAAAAATTCACTTTTTTTAATTAACATTTTCAATTTAACAGGAATTGTTTCAACCCAAAATCATATGTTAGAATTACGGAGAAATAAAATATGCTTCAGGAAATTTATGTATTAGTACCGCTGATCGTCATACTCTGTGCGGCGACATTTTATCTTGGCTGGTTTATGCAGAACAAGGTAACAAAAGGTAAACTTAACAGCGCAGAGGAGCAGGTAAAAAGAATACTTGCAGACGGTGAAAAAGCAGCGTTAAATATCAAAAAAGAAAAGCTGCTTGAGGTTAAGGACGAATGGTACAAGAAGAAACAGGAATTCGATTCAGACTACCAGTCCAAAAAGAACAAGCTTAAATCATTCGAAAAACAGCTTCAGGATAAAGAAGAGGTCATTGGTAAAAGAATTGATGAGTATGCAAAAAAAGAAAAAAACATCAATAAACTTGAAAATGACTTTAATAACAAAATAAGCTCCGTTTCAGAAAAAGAAACAAAACTTGATGGACTTATCCAGGAGCAGAACAATAAGCTCGAAAACATCTCGGGCCTGACAGCCGAAGAGGCGAAAACCATTTTGATGAACAATCTTATCGAAGAGACCAAAATGCAGTCAGCAACCAGGCTGAAAGAGATCCGTGATGAGATGAAGCTCGAAGCCAAAAAGCTTGCCCGCAATCTTATTGTTCAGGCTATTCAGAGAAGTGCAGCGGATCACTCCGTAGAAACTACTGTTAGCGTGCTGAATATACAAAGCGATGAGCTTAAAGGACGCATTATCGGTAAAGAAGGACGTAACGTCCGCGCATTTGAAGCTGCAACCGGTGTTGATGTGATTGTCGACGATACCCCGGAAGCTATTACTATATCCGGATTTGATCCGTTCCGCCGTGAAGTTGCGAAGATCGCAATGGAAAGACTTATCTCTGACGGCCGTATTCATCCAACCAGAATTGAAGAAGTTGTTGATAAGGTACGCAAGGAGCTTGAAGAAGAGATAATTCGTGTTGGCGAGAACTCAATTATCGAGTGTGGTCTCCACGGTTTGCATGCTGAGATGGTTAGACTTGTTGGCAGAATGAAGTACCGTACAAGTTATGGTCAGAATCTGCTGCAGCACAGTATTGAAGTTGCCCATTTATGCGGAATCATGGCTGTAGAGCTTGGACTGGATCCCGTTATGGCTAAACGCGCGGGTCTGCTTCATGATATCGGTAAGGTCATAGATAGAGAAGTTGAAGGACCGCATGCTATACTTGGTTATGAACTTGCCAAGAAGTATAAGGAGCATCCTGTTGTATGCAACGCAATCGGCGCGCATCATGAAGATATGGAAATGGAAACACCCATTGCCGTTATCGTTCAGGCATGCGATGCCATCAGCGGGGCACGCCCCGGCGCAAGGCGCGAATCAGTGGAAGGTTATGTAAAACGCCTCCAGAAGCTTGAAGAAGTTGCCAAGTCATTTGAAGGTGTTGGCAGAACTTACGCCATACAGGCAGGCAGGGAAGTAAGGGTAATTGTTGAGCATGATAAGGTAAGTGACGCGCTTGCTGACCAGCTTTCTGTTGATATCGCTACAAGGATCCAGGAAGAAATGGAATACCCGGGTCAGATAAAGGTTACGGTTATTAGGGAAAGACGTTCAGTAGCATACGCTAAATAAATAATTTGTATGCCTGCTAAAGAGCTGAGGAAATCCGGAAAGCTTAAAATAGGTATCACAGGCGGTATTGGCTCAGGCAAGAGCCTTGCCTGCAAATACTTTGAGAAGCTGGGTTACAAAGTCATTTATGCCGATAGAGTAGCCAAAGAGCTCTATTCAACAAACAGGCAGCTCATTAAAAGGCTTGTGGCTGCATTCGGTAAAGGAATACTTGATGAAAACGGGAAGCTTTCAAGACCCAATGCAAGAAAGATAATTTTTTCAGATAAGAGAAATATTAAAAGGGTGAACTCTATAGTTCACCCTTTTGTATTCCGTGAAATGGATAAGATGATTAGCCGGATAAAAGATAAAGTTGTACTTTTTGAAGCAGCCATAATGTTTGAATCGGGCAGTTATAAAAG
>JABFSP010000092.1 GCA_013140565.1 Ignavibacteria bacterium | reverse complement strand
CACCACCGCCACCGCAACCGCAATCTTCTTTCCACCGCTTAACCCCGTGCACACAGCTCCAAGAAGTGCCCTCGCCGTTATCACCCGGTTTTATTTTTACTTCGTATTGCGGGGGATTTGCTTCAAGATACTCGCCGTAATTAACAATTTTAAGTGCATTTTGGGGGGCAAGTGATCTCATAAAGAAAGCAAGCGTTCTTTCAGCATGTTTTTTGTGGTGACCGAAAGTTTCACCGTCTGTCGCAACACTTATCAACTGATTATCTTTTGTATCCAAATCTTCGGCATTGAATATTTTTTTGAGCAGATTCTGTGAACTTTCAAGTACATCATCAAACGCAACCGATTTTGATACAGGGCCATCATAAAAAAATATATCAATGAACTTATTATCTTTAATTCTGGAGTAACACCTGTATGGCCTTTTGGGATTTATTGAACCGTCGTTTACATCTATCCATTCGGCGGAACCCATTTTCCTGAAGAAAGCTGCCTGGCTTGTATCAAGTATAATGTACTTTACCCCAGTATTTATCAGGACTTCAACTGTTTCAGGATTGCATGCTGTTTCAGGCAGCCATATACCTTCGGAATCACGCCCGAAGTGATGCTTAAAATCAGCGAGTCCCCATAAAACCTGGGTGATCTTATCATTCAGGTTAGCCAGAGGCATTATCATGTGGTTATAACACATGGCAATTGCATTGCCGTGCCCGTTATGTGCGGTTATGCTGTTCTTATCAGCTTCAATAATCTTATTGTAAGTTTCAGGGTGTTTGTGCTGTATCCATGCCAGTAGTGTTGGACCGAAATTGAAATTCACCAGCTCATAATTATTTACAATTGCAACTATATTACCCTTATCATTTATTATTTCAGCTTCTGAATTGGCTTTGTAGCACTCGTGGTGTATGCGTTCATTCCAGTCATGATACGGCTCAGCGCTATCCTGCTTTTCAATTTCGCCCGTCCACGGATTTTCGCGGGGCGGCTGGTAAAAATGTCCGTGTATGCAGATATTAATCAAATAGTGAAATGGTTAAGTGGTGAAATAGTGAAGTATTGGTTATGCAAAGGGGTTTATAATTGTCAATTTATCTTCAATTATCTGGTTGTGCTGCAGATCTTCTGTGTAAAGAATTTCACAGTCACTTTCTATTGCTGTTGAAACTATCAATGAATCATAATATGAGTATTGATATTTATTTTTAATTTCCAAAGCATAGTTAATAGTAGTTGGGAATATTAACGCAAGATTATACGAGCTTATATAGTTTTTGCAGTGTTCAATAACTTCAGAAACAGTAAGGATATTTTTCCTCAGTGATGCATTAATGAATTCATTTAAAACCTGTGTGCTTATTTGCAGGTAAGGCGTAGTATTAATTATACTTTGTATAATTTCTCCCTTATCTTTTGAAAACGAATATATTAATATATTGGTATCTAAAAAAACTTTATCTTTCATTAGCTTCTTCGCGATTAAACTTAAAGCCATCAGGTAAATTGATAGTATGAGATCTTAAGAAATCGATCAATTCTTTACGTTTTTCTAATGTGCTAATGTTCTCGATTCCAGAAATATGAATATTCCCATTTTCAAGAATCTCCTTGAGTTTAGAAATTTCATCTTCTTTTTCTATTTTAATTGTAATTTCCATGATCTTATATTTTTACAATATAATCAATTCAAAATTATTATAAAATGTTCCATATATGCTATATTTCAATTAAACTGGATAATATCAGCGTCAACAGGAGTGTAGCCAAGTATTCTCGTCATTGTCATTATCTGCCCTTTGTGGTGGAACTCATGTGTTAAAACATGTGTGAATAACTCAAGTACATTGAAAGTTTTATCAGTTTTGAGCCAGAATATTTCACCCTTTATCCTTGTAGTATGGTAGGGGTATGAATTGAGAAAACTCATTACGAGCTTATCGGTAAGCTCAAATATTTTCTTCATGTCGTTTATATCTGATATATTCTTTTCGTCGAAATACTCAAATTCCTGCTTGCCCGCAAAGCGTTTAAGCCAGAAATGGTAAGTATTGGCAATATGAAGAAGCATACCCGCTATTGTTGAATCATTAAAGCCAGCAATTTCTTTATGCAGATCTTCCGGTTTAATTGTGCCGCAGTAGTTGAGAAGTTCAACTCTTGCCTGCTGAGTAAGCCGATATTGTTTCTTTAATGCTATCAAATTTTCTGGATCTTATTTGTTGTGTTCCAGTTCCTTACAGTACAAATTACTTTCAGCTTCTTTTCAACAATATTCTTACCTAAAAGCGAATCCTGAAAACTTTTTCTGCATAGATGATATAGATTATTTCCTTTAACAAGAAACATTTCATCTTCATTGTTTACACTTTCAAGTTCTTTTATTGCTGATTTTTCAGGTACACTATCCAGATAACCAATATTAATTTTACATTCTTCATGTCCTTTAACTTTGCTGAAAGGATAATCTTTAACAATTTTTTCCATCTCATCTTTACTGCGTAGAATGACATTAACATCATATCCCAGTGATTTTGCCAGTCCCGCTTCGATCTTTTTCCTTAATGCTTCAGCTTTGGCAGGGGATTCAAACACAACGTTGCCGCTTTGTATGAACGTACGAACATTCTTAAAGCCCGTATCTTCAAATATGGCTTTAAGCTCAACCATTTTAATTATACGGTGACCCGAAACGTTTACGCCTTTTAAAAATGCGAAGTATGTCATTTTACAGAGATCATTTATCTGCGTAACTCAATCCTATTTCAAGAAATTTTATCAGCGCTTCTTCTGTTTCAATTGCCTCTGAATCCACCAGGAACATATCTTTCTGCGGTTCACCCGCAGCATCAGGTACAGTTTGTGTATTGGGTTGTTTGAGAATTTCATTCAGCATTTCAGGTTTACATTTTACAAGCATATTTGCGTTTACCGCGGCGGCTATAACTTTGCCGCCTGTCATAAAATAACTGAACCCGCCGAAACGTTTTATTTCATACGGTATATATTTACTTTCAAGTACTTTTGAAATTCTATCAGAAAGTTCAGTGCTGTTTGACATATAAAAATCTTACTTATAAAACACTACCTTGCCGTCATGGACGTCATACATACAGCCAACGATATCAATTTCACCTTTATCATACATTTCTTTTAATACCGGACTCTTCAGCTTAATATTTTCAATTGCAAGCAGTACATTTTCTTTTGAAACAAGATCGACAAAATTATAATCCTTCGAAGACTTTTCGCCGGCATAAACAGTATTTTCAACAGCGGGTTTAATTTTTGCGAGCATTTGGGTTATGTTGCCAAGCTGGGCATCATCGATAGCGCTTTTAATTGCGCCGCACTCTGTGTGCCCCATAACCAATATAAGCCTTGCGCCTACAACTTTACAGGAATACTCCATACTGCCGAGGATATCATCATTTACAAAATTTCCGGCTATCCTTGAGTCAAATATATCACCGAGTCCCTGGTCAAATGTGATCTCAGGTGCAACGCGTGAATCGATACAGCTAAGTAAAACCGCATACGGGTATTGACCCTTTGATGTAGCCGACACCTGTTTATACAGGTCACGCTGTATCATTTTGCCATCCAAAAATCTTGAATTGCCGTCTTTCATCATCTCGAGTGCATCAGCGGGAGTAAGTTTAGACTGTGATTCTTTATTCTGTGTAACTGTTGAATCCTGCGCTGAGAGATAAACATTTGATGATGTTAAAAAACAAACTAAGGCAATGTATATAAACAGTGACCTAAAGCTGTATTTGGATGTTTTCATTGGATGAAGTTTGGTTTATGAGATTCTTCGAAACTAAACATATGGAATTTAATATGATAGGGGAAAAATAGATGATGGATTTATAATTCAAAACACCCGTCTGGAATTCAAGTAACTTATACTGTTCGTTTAATTGTGACAAAATAGTTATAGAAGTTTCTCATCCCCCCTTCGGTTGAAAGGGGGACTAAGGGGGTTCAAATCAGTAAAATCCGTGTTATCTGTGTTAATCCGTTTTATCCGCGTCATCCGTGTTCCGCTTTAAACCTTACCCGCCGCCTGCGGTATCGGTATCAACATAATAATCCTCAACATTGGCTATGCCGGGTTCAATTTCGGCATTAATGTCAGGCGGAACCCACTCAAATATATTTACTGCAAGCGGCGGAAGTGTGAGCTTAATTGAATTATCCCAATTCTTACTCTTCACAGGCTCGGAATCCTTACCGCCCATGTTGCCGATACCCGAGCCGCCATAAATTTCCGCGTCACTATTAAAAATTTCTTTCCAGTAGCCTGCTTTGGGAACTCCAAAAGTATACTCATCCCTTACAGTCGGCGTCATATTGAAAGTAAACAGCAGTATTTGTTCTTTATCCTTTGAAATTCTGTAAAATGAAAGTACACTGTTCAGTGCATCAGAAAAATCTATCCACTGGAAACCTTCTGAGCCGAAATCAGCTTCATATAAAGCGGGAGAGTTTTTATAAATGCGGTTAAGATCTTCTGTAAATGTATTAAGCTTCCTGTTTAATTCTACTTTTTCAATGAGCTCCCACTCGAGACCCGTTTCGCTGTTCCATTCATTATACTGCGCTATATCGGTTGTCATAAAATTCAGCTTTTTGCCGGGGTGACCCGTCATGAAGCCAAGGAACAGCCTGAGGTTCGCGAATTTCTGCCAGTTATCGCCCGGCATTTTTTCGAGGAGTGATTTTTTGCCGTGTACAACTTCATCATGTGATACAGGCAATACAAAATTTTCGCTGAAGGCGTACCAAAGCGAAAAAGTAATTTTCCCCTGGTGAAATTTCCTGTGAATTGGGTCTTTGCTGAAATAAAGCAATATATCATTCATCCAGCCCATGTTCCACTTCATGTCAAATCCAAGACCGCCTTCGGCAACTGAGTGTGATACCCCGGGCCAGCTTGTGGATTCTTCTGCTATCATTAATGCATTCGGGTAGTATTCATGTATAGTGTTATTCAGGTGTTTTAAAAATTCCACTGCTTCCAGATTCTCCCTGCCGCCATGAATGTTTGGCTCCCATTCACCCTGGTCACGGGAATAATCCAGATACAGCATCGATGCAACTGCATCAACCCTTAAGCCATCAATGTGATATTTTTCAATCCAAAACAGCGCGCTTGAAATAAGGAAATTCCACACCTGAGGGCGGGAATAATCGAACACGTAAGTGTTCCAGTCCTTATGGAAACCCTTTTTATAACTTTCATAACCGTATATCTGCTTGCCGTCATAGAATGCCAGTGCATGGTCATCAGCGGGAAAGTGCGCGGGGACCCAATCTAAAATAACTCCGATATTATTCTGGTGACAGTGATCCACAAAATACATAAAATCATCGGGAGTGCCGAAACGGCTGGTTGGAGCGTAATAGTGAGTTACCTGGTAACCCCATGAAATATCCAGCGGGTGCTCCATCACAGGCATTAGCTCAATATGAGTATAGCCCATGCGTTTTACGTAGTCAACTATTTCATGCGCAAGCTGGCTGTAGCTTAAGTAGCCCCATTCATTGGGGAAATCAGTATTATTGTAATTCCTTTTCCATGAACCAAGATGCAGCTCATAAATATTGATAGGCGACTCTTTAAATGACAATTCGTTGCTGCCCCTTGTTTCAATGTACTTAGAATCTTTCCATTCATATTTATTTATATCGTGTATAACGCATGCGTTTTTGGGTCTGTGTTCACTCCTGAAAGCGTATGGGTCAATTTTTCTGCGCAGTACTCCATCAACCTTGCTGGTAATTGAAAATTTATATGTATCACCTTCTTTTAATCCACCGATGAAAACTGACCACAGTCCTGACTCATGCACTCTTTTCATAACATTTGTGCCTTCAGCCCAGCCGTTGAATTCGCCAATTACACTTATTGATTCAGCATTAGGCGCCCACGTGGTGAACCGCACTCCCGCAATACCGCTCTCGGTTGTGACCTGCGCGCCGAATTTATCGTAAACTTTGTAAAACGTACCGCTGCTGAATAAATGCGCGTCAAAATCTGTAACCAGCTTCGATTCCGCAGGCAGGGGAGCAGATACTGAATAGTCAGCATTTTCAGTTGAAGTTATTTCTTCTTCAATATTTGCTGTATCGGCTTCTATAAAAATATCCGGTTCTTCAACCGGTTCATCTAAAACTATTTTTTTAGTTACCGGCGGTGTATCAATGTAAATTCCGGTCTCAACCAGCCTGATATCAGTTTCAATGATCTTTGGGATATCAATTCTCTGAACAGGTTCATTGCTAACGCTGATTGTCTCCGGTACTTCAGGTATATTCAGGGGCGCATCAGGCTCAATAGGTTCTTCAGGAATATTATCAACAGTAATGCTGCCTGAAATAATTTCATCAGCCCCGGTCCCCGGTATTTCTTCTGTTGCAGTATCAGGCAGCACTTCTTTTGAAATTTCGGGATGAAGTTTTTTTTCAATTTCTTTTCTGCGAAGCGCTGCAAGTTCTTCAATTGAAAGCGGTTTGCCTGCCGGATTTTCGTTGTTATCAGTATTGCTCATAAAAAATATTACCTGTTATCTAAACTGCTTGTTGGCTGATATATTCCAAGCCCGCCTTCGGCGGCGGCTAAGAAAATGTAACCTCCTGAATAAAAAATATTATTGGCAGAGCTGTTTGTCTGTATGTATCCAACCTTATTTGGTGAAGACGCATTTGATACATTCACATTTTCTATGCCGTAAGTATTATCCGCGCAGTAAACATTATTGTTATTTGCGTAAAGCCCGAGTATCTGCCCGGTGCCTGTGAATTTTGATTTGTAAACCGGTGACTCCGGGTTAGTTACATCAAGTATCAGCATTCCGTTATATGAATCAGCCACGTAAGCGAAGCCTCCGTTAACAGCAACATCACTTGCAACTCCGGTTGTATTGAATACATTGTTCAACTGCGGGTTTGCTGGATTTGTCACATCAATTATTGCCAGACCGTTGTTGCCCGCTGCTGCATAAAGATAATTTCCGGAAAGGTACAAACCGTTAATTCCTGATGAACCTACAGGAACTGATGCAACAAAGGTCGGCTCATCCGGCAGCTGTGAAATATCGTAGATCTGTATCTGACCTGACTCCATAGCAATGTATGCAAGCTTATTGTTTTGATCGATTACCGAAGTATTCACAAAACCTGTAACTATTATTGTTCCAATCAAAAGGGGATTTGAAGGAACATCAATATCAAATACCACAAACCCTTTATCATAATCACTTATGAATGCATAGAGCTCACCGTTAATATAGGCCGCGGTAACATCATTGGCATTGCCGTCAGTATCGTATGACGAAACTGAATCAGGCTGGTTGATAATTGTTATATCAACTATCTGCAGGCCGTTGGTGCCGTCGGCAATCAGAGCGTAATCTCTTAAATTTATCGGCAGTACATATACGCCGTTTGTTGAGGCGTTAGTGCTGTACACGCTTACCAGATTTATGTTTGACTGGTCAACCGGAGTGTTTACGCCGCTATCTTTGCAAGCATGAAAAGCTGTTATGAATACTAATGTTAATGCTAATAATAATGCTCTCATAAATAGAATTAATTTGTTATTGCACGTAATTTATAGGAATATTATCAAAATATTTATGCAAATAATGAGCCTTTATTGTAAATAATTGTTTTCAATTCAGCGCGATTTTTATATCGTATTTGTTAAGCAAACCAATGACAGAAGGTATGGAAAACTGTGCCTTTTTTATCCTGTTGAGTTCGGGATCTATTGAATAATTAAATGCTGTCCTTAGGTCAGCTTTTTCAAGGGTTGTCCTGTTGAATACTACACCTTTGAGATCGCATTTATCAAAAACACTGGCTGATAAGTCCGCTTCGTTGAAATCAATATCATGCATGCGGCAGTTTTTGAAGATCGTCTTCTTAATTTTGAGCTTATAAAATGAGCTGTCATTAAGTACACAATTTTCAAAAGTAAACGAAAGCCCGAACTCGTTACAGTTTTCAAATCGCAGCCCCAGCATTTTGCAGTCCTTAAAAATTGTATCACGGATTGCAGTATTACCCAGTTTCGCTAGAGTAACATCACAACCGTTTAACGCACATTCGGTAAACACCGCATCAGATAAATTGCACTTTGAGAAATTACAACTGTTGAAAGTGCACCGGTCATATTCAGCAGCCTGAAACTCTTCAATGGAAAAATCGATTCCTTCGAAGGTCTTTTCAGTAATGTAGTTCTTTTCCATTTAATGATTGTTGATTAAAAAATTTGTCAGATGGGTTTTTATCAGGGATGGTCTCTTCCAATGAATCTTTGTTTCCCGAGTAAAAAATTTATTGCTTTTGTTACGTTTCTCGTTACACTTTCTTCTGTTTTTAGAAATGAGATGTACCTGACTATTTCGTGCCTGAATGAAGTGGAGAGGCTTTCGAAAATTTTCTTT
>JABFSP010000404.1 GCA_013140565.1 Ignavibacteria bacterium | reverse complement strand
GGAAGATACAAATTAGATAATTTAGTTAAAAAATTTATACATATAACGATAATTGTCATATAAAAAGTTATCAGATGTATTAATAAATTATCTATTTAGCAGGTGAAAGATAAAAAAAGTATAGTTTAAAACACACTGCTAAAAAAATTATATGGCAATTTTAATAATATTTTCATAATTTTGCCATCTGTATTATAAAAAACTGAATGAAAAAATTTCTACTTGACTACGGCATCAAGGTACGGCTGCCGATAATTCTCTTTGTAGCTGCCGCTTCATTTGCATTAACCTACTATATTACTTACGCTGAACGCACGGGTATAGGGTACCAGCCCGAGCAGCCAATTGCATATTCGCATAAACTGCATGCCGGTGATATGGGCATGGATTGCCAATATTGCCACGTA
Source organism: Ignavibacteria bacterium (assembly GCA_013140565.1). Classification (GTDB taxonomy): domain Bacteria; phylum Bacteroidota; class Ignavibacteria; order Tepidaquicellales; family OLB5; genus OLB5. The sequence continues at coordinate 8,076 of JABFSP010000404.1, read as the reverse complement.
GGTGTCGAAAAATCAAGGGTCGCCAGCGTTCCTTCGGTGAATGTATGCATGGGATGCCATGCTATCGCAAGGAAAGACCAGCCTGAGATCCAGAAACTTACCCAATATTACAACGAAAATAAGCCGCTTCCGTGGAAAAGGATCCACAGAGTGCCTGATTTTGCATATTTTAATCATAGTGTACATGTAAATAAGGGCATTATCTGCCAGGATTGCCACGGGCAGGTTCAGGCTATGGATACCCTTATTAATAATAAATTTAAATCAACCGGACAGGTTAACTCATTTACAATGGGTGCCTGCCTTGATTGTCACCGCACAGCGCATGATAAATTCCCGAACCTGCCTGACCTGAAAAAGGGTCCGGATAACTGTTCGGCGTGTCATAGATAACTTTTTAAGTCAAAAGGCAAAAGTAAAAAGGCAAAAAGGTTTTAAAGTTGGACAGTACTGATGAAATTTTTTAATGCTTAACTCATCACAAAATTTTAGTAACAAGAACGACTATATTATAGTATAGATATTATACAAAATGAATTCAAATAATTCCGGTAACAACAATTCAGGTAAAATAAAACGCAGGAATTTCTTCGTTTATCTTGGCGCGGGCGCAGTTGCCGCAGCAGCCATTACGAAGCTTCCGTTCAAATTGTTCGGTCAGAAGTTAAAAGCCGAAGCAAGCGTTAAGGTTAAGGCAAGTCCTTATGCGGTAAAAAGAGATATGAGCAGTAAAGGACCGAAAGGGCAGGTGAGAGGATAGTATGAAGGAAATGGATGAACTGAATAAACCAATAGATAACAGCTCAGAAGAAAACCAGCCCAAGGATAGCGGTTACTGGCGGAGCTTTAAGGAATTATATAACGACCCTTCTTTTGATAAGACTTTAAAAAATGAGTTTTCACCTGAGGCTTTGCAAAAGCCCGATGTTGCGAATATGTCAGCGGTTACAAGGAGAAGGTTCCTTGCGCTGATGGGTGCCTCAGCGGCATTTGCCGCGGCAGGCTGCGGAAATTACCAGGATAAAGGTACAATTGTTCCCTACAACCAGAAACCTGAAGAAGTAACACTTGGTTTACCGAACTATTACGCCTCAACATGCACAGGCTGTACAAGCGCCTGCGGTATATTGGTTAAAACCCGTGAAGGCAGACCCATTAAAGTTGACGGCAATCCCGACCACCCTGTAAACAAAGGGAAGATATGCACCAAAGGCCAGGCTAGCGTTATGAATCTATATAACCCCGAACGCTTAAGAGAGCCGATGATGAACAAGGCGCAGACAAACTGGAACGATGTAAACAAAAATGTTTCAGCAGCTTTAAGTTCTGCGGCAGGTTCAGGAAAAGAAATTGCGATAGTAACGCATACAATACTTTCACCCACGGTAAAAAGATTACTTGACGAATTTAAGTTAACATTCCCTACTGCGAAAATATATTCATACGAAGTATTTAACGATTCAGCCCGCGTAAACGCATGGCAGAAATCGTACGGCAAACGCAGTTTGCCTGTGCTGCAGCTTGATAAAGCCAAAGTAATTGTTGCGCTTGAGTCAGACTTCCTCGGTAACGATCATAACATGCTTGAATACACAAGAATGTTTTCGCAGAACCGTGATGTTATGAGCAAAAATGAATTCAACAGGCTGTACGCTGTTGAAGGGGCGGTAACAAATACCGGTATGAACGCTGATTACAGGCTCCGCTTAAGAACAGACGCTATCGAAGAGTTTGTAATGTGCCTGCTAAACGAGCTTGTTGGAAAGAAAAAGCTTTCCGGCTATGCGATGGATTCACGCGTAACAAGTGTATTCGCATCAAACGATATAAAGCAGTTCGCCGCAAAATATAAGCTTGATGAAAAAGTTGTAAATCATATTGTAAACGATCTTGCAAAGTTCCAGGGCGAAGCAATTGTACTCGGCGGCGATAAGCTTCCGGAATCAACACACATTGCGATAAACCTGCTGAACGAAGCGCTTGGCAATAATAAATTATACTCCGCAGAAGCTGATAACACTGAGCATATGCCGCTCAGCACACCCGCGGAAATGGATAGCCTTGTTCAGGCAATGGCAGGCGGCAGAGTTGGCGTAGTGGTTCATTTTGATACGAACCCTGTTTACAATTTATCACCTGAGTATAAATATGAAGAGGCAGTTAAAAAAGTTCCGATGAGCATAACGCTTACCGAACAGGCGAACGAAACATCAGAAGTTTCAAACTACGTTCTGCCGATACATAACCAGCTTGAAGCGTGGAACGATTTCAAAATACGCACCGGCTTCTACAGTATGCAGCAGCCTATAATAGCGCCTTTATACAACACCAGGCAGAAGGAAGCAATTCTGCTGAACTGGAAAGAACCGAAAGAATTTAACGAAACATTGTATAAAGATTATTTATCAGCCAACTGGGAAAAAGTAATTTACCCAACCATGGCTGCCGCAGCACCATTCAAAAAATTCTGGAATTCAGTATTGCATGATGGTGTGGTTTACATGAATGAAAAACCGGAATTGGCAGGCGGCGCATTCGCAGTTGATGCATTCGCATCAGCTCCCAAAATGAAGGCATCAAATGATTTTACTATTCTGCTTCAGGGTAACAATAACGTTGGTGATGGACGCTTCGCATCCAACGGATGGCTGCAGGAATTACCGAATCCCGTAACAAAAATTGTGTGGGATAATTATGCGGCTATTTCTGTACAGTCAGCCGCTGAGCTTGGCGTTGATACCAACGGCACAGTTGATATTACAATAGGCTCACGCAAGCAGACCTTCCCCGTATTTGTTCAGCCGGGTATGGCGGATAAAACAATTGAAATTTCGCTTGGCTACGGCAGGTCAGCCGCAGGCGCAATAGGCACAGGTATTGGCGTAAACGCCAATATGCTTATTGCAAAAAACGCTCCGCTTAATGAGAGGCTTTACAACAATGCGCAGGTAACATCTGCCGGGGGAAAGTATGAGTTAATTTCAACACAGGAACACTATCCAATAGACAGTGACCCGTTGTTAAAAGATATACAGTTCAGAAGAGGAATTATAAGACAGGGTACTGTTGAAGAATATAAGAAGAATCCCCAATTCCTTAAAGCGTTTGAAACCAAGTTAAGTATGGAGCCCATCAACGATCCGCCCGTTTATGACAGGGAAGGATTTACCGGCTATAAATGGGGAATGGCAATTGATCTGAATAAATGTACAGGATGCGGCGCATGCGTAACAGCATGTAACGTTGAAAATAATATTCCGATTGTTGGTAAAGAGCAGGTTAAGGCTAACCGTGAAATGATGTGGCTCAGAATTGACCGTTATTACTATGGAACACCCGATGCGCCATCTGCTAATTTCCAGCCGATGCTGTGCCAGCACTGCGATTACGCGCCGTGCGAAAATGTTTGCCCGGTTGCGGCAACCACTCACAGCGAAGACGGCTTGAACGGAATGGCATATAACAGGTGCGTAGGTACAAGGTACTGCTCAAACAACTGTCCCTACAAAGTAAGAAGATTTAATTATTTTGACTGGAGAGACAGAGTTAGCGACGGTATTCAGTACGCTGAGCCAATGAACCTGATGGCAAACCCCGAAGTTACAGTACGCTCACGTGGTGTGATGGAAAAATGTACATTCTGCGTACAGAGAATTATGAAAGAAAGACAGGACGCAATACAGGAAGCGCGCGGAGTTATTGGTTCAAATGTAAAAACCGCCTGCCAGGATGCATGTCCAGCATACGCGATCGAGTTCGGCAATATTAACGATAAAGAATCAACAATAGCTAAATACCGCACACATGAATTAGGTTACAGTGTGCTTGAAGAGATAAAGGTTCTGCCTAACGTAACATACATGGCTAAGCTGAGAAATATTTATGAGCCGATGCATACAGGTGATAAGAAAGAGCATAAAAAAGAAGAGAAGAAAACGGAAGAGCATAAGTAAGTTTAGAGTGTATTGAGTGTATGGGGTGAGTAGAGTTGACGAGTAGTGAAGTAGTTATTACAAGCAATAAAAATACGATTTTTTAATTATAGAAATAATTTAATATAATGAGTCTTGACGCAACATATACACGGGAGATTCCTTTAGTTGAAGGAAAAACTTCGTTCAGGGAAATTGATGATGTAATTGCCAGGCCGACTGAAACCAAGCCGAATATCAAGTGGTTCATTGCCATTGGTATCAGCTCAACCGCGCTGCTGATAGGCGCTGTGTGTTTAGGGTTAACGTTCTGGTACGGTGTTGGTTTATGGGGTAACAACCAGCCTGTAGGCTGGGCGTTTGATATTATCAACTTCGTGTTCTGGATCGGTATCGGTCACGCGGGTACGCTTATATCAGCTATACTTTTCCTTTTCCGCCAGAAGTGGAGAACGGGTATTGCGCGTTTTGCCGAAGGTATGACGATATTTGCGGTAATGACAGCGGGTATTTTCCCCGCTATTCACACAGGCCGCCCGTGGTTAGATGGTTATTTGTTTCCGTACCCCAACCAGCACGGTTTATGGGTTAACTTCACATCACCCCTGCTTTGGGATGTATTCGCTGTATCAACATACTTCACTGTATCATTCGTTTTCTGGTTCATAGGTCTGATACCTGACTTTGCAACACTTCGCGACAGGACAACAAGCGGAATTAAGAAAGCGATATATACTGCACTCAGTTTAGGGTGGAGAGGTTCAAACCGCCACTGGCAGCATTATGAAAGAGTTTATTTAATACTTGCGGGACTTTCAACACCGCTGGTGCTTTCAGTACATACAATTGTGAGCTTTGACTTTGCCGTATCAGTAATTCCGGGATGGCATACTACAATATTCCCGCCGTACTTTGTTGCGGGCGCAATTTTCTCCGGATTCGGTATGGTTTCAACAGTACTTATAATAGTGCGTAAAGTGTTTGATATGGAGCATATCATCACTGTTAATACACTCGAGAAGATGAATAAAATTCTTCTTGCTACAGGTACTATTGTTGGATACGCATACGCCATGGAGTTCTTTATAGCATGGTACAGCGGAAACCCGATAGAGCAGTTCACATTTATTAACCGCGCATTTGGTCCGTACTCATGGGCTTACTGGATAATGTTCAGCTGCAACGTATTTTTCCCGCAGTTATTCTGGTTCAAAAAGATAAGAAGAAGCATACCGATAACATTCGTGCTTGTATTGCTTGTAAATGTCGGTATGTGGTTTGAAAGATATGTAATTATTGTAACATCATTAACCCGTGATTACCTTCCATCAAGCTGGGGTATGTACTTCCCGACGATGTATGATTTCGGTATATTACTGGGAAGCTTTGGAATGTTCTTCACGCTTGTATTGCTGTTTGCCAAAACAATGCCTGTAGTTGCTATGAGTGAGATCAAGGCTGTTACAGAAGGCGCACAGCCGAGCCATAAGCATAAACATGAATAAGTTGTTGAGTGTATAGAGTGTATAGAGTGTGTTGAGTGTGTTGAGTGTGTTGAGTGTATAGAGTGTATAGAGTGTAAAGTAGTGTAAGTTGATGAAAAAGAAATAAAAGAAGTTACCAATTTAATAAGCATGATAGGTAAAATATTAAAGAAGCTTGACGATAAATTTTTGAAAGGCGAACCGCGCACGGGTGAACTGTTTGCGGTAGCCGCTTTGTTCGATACGCCTGACCAGATAATACACGCGGCTGAAAAGGTATCGGGCGCAGGTTACAAGAAGTTTGATGTGCTCACACCATATCCTGTACATGGAATGGACGGCGCTATGAACCTGAAGCCTACCGGCATTGGCTGGGTTGGTTTAATTGCGGGTATGAGCGGAACATTCCTTGCGTTCTTAATGATTTGGTGGATGGTTGGAATAAATTACCCCAACATATTCGGCGGTAAGCCTTATTTTAATCTGCCGGCATCAATTCCCATAATGTTTGAGCTTACCGTGCTGCTTTCGGCATTAACACTTGTTGGTTCACTTATAGCTTTATTTATGAAATTGCCGGCAAACGCGAATCCGTTAATGGATACTGATTTTGTAAAACGCGTTACCAGCGATAAGTTTGGTATATATATAGAAGCAAAAGATCCCAAGTTCAAACTTGAAGAAGTAAGAACAATGTTTGAAGGTCTTGGTTCAACTTCAGTAAGTAATATTCACGAAGCTGAATATGACCTTGGCGATACAAAGAATCCGCTGCTAAACGGTAAGTTCATAGGCGCGCTGCTTGGAACAAGCGTTGCTGTTGTTGGAATAACATATTTCGTACTGAATGTACTTTTATTCCTCCCGCCGTTTGACTGGATGCACCGTCAGCCAAAAGTTCTGCCACAGACTGAAAGCAAATTCTTTAAAGATGGTTTTTCGATGCGCAAACCTGTTGAAGGTACGGTTGCAAGAGGATTTATGCCGTACGAATTCAAAGGCATGCCGGATAGTTTGGTTGTTATTACCCCGAATCCATTGCCTGTAACACAGAAAGTGCTGGACTTAGGCAAGAAAAGATATGATTCATACTGCTCACCATGCCACGGTTTTTACGGCAAGGGCGATAGCAGGTTAAGGGGACAGTTCCCTGTGCCGCCAACGCTGCACTCAGTAAAAGTTACAAACTGGAAAGACGCGAATATTTACCATGTAATCACAAACGGGCAGAACACAATGCCAAGCTATGCAAGCTCAATTTCACGGGATGACCGCTGGGCGATAATTCATTATTTACGCGTTCTGCAAAGATCAGCTAACGCGCCTGATAGCGATTTGGAAACCAAGTAGTAAAAAATTCAGATAATAAGAATTCTATATAAAGTTTTATAAATGGATTATATTAAAAAACAATTACCGGATTCACTTACAAAAACAGGGGGCATAATGCTTGCTGTTGGCGTATTGATTTTAATAATGGCATTTATATTCACGCCCGAGCGCGCATTTTTTGATTACCTGTGGATCTACCTGTTTATGGTATCAATAGGCGTTGGCTCGCTTGCGCTTGTAGCGCTTGAGTATCTTGTCGGCGCAACGTGGAGCACACCATTTCGCCGTGTGACGGAAATACTTGCTTCGCTTACCCCGGTATTGATAATTCTTGCTATACCGCTGTTTTTCGGTCTGCATGACCTGTTTCACTGGACACATACCGAAGCGGTCGAAAATGACGCAATACTGCAGTCAAAATCACCTTACCTTAATGTTCCGTTTTTCATGGCAAGAACCGCTTTCTGCCTGCTGTTGTGGGTATTGTTCTATTATATGCTTACAAGGAATTCCGAAAAGCAGGATATTGACGGCGACCCGAAGTACACAAAAAGAAATGTAACACTTTCAACCATATTTGCAGCGCTGTTTGTAATTACAATTACAATTGCCGCAATTGACTGGGCTATGAGCTTAGAGCCACACTGGTTCAGCACAATATTCGGTGTATATTATTTTGCAGGCACGGTTATTGCCGCGCTTGCTGCATCAACATTCGCAAGCATAAAGCTTAAAGAAGGCGGCTACCTGGATAAATCTCTGGGCGAGGATAGCTTTTATTCACTCGGCACTTTAATGTTCGGCTTCAATGTCTTCTGGGCTTACATTGCATTCTCGCAGTTCATACTTATCTGGTACGCTGACTTACCTGAAGAAACATTCTGGCTTATTCACCGCTGGGAAGGAAGCTGGAAGTTCGTTTCACTTGCGCTGTTGTTCTTCCACTTTGTGCTGCCGTTCTTAATTTTAGTTGGCAGGAATGCGAAAACCAATCTTGGATTATTAAAATGGATGGCGCCGTGGATGCTGGTTGCTCATGCGCTTGATCTTTACTGGCTGATATTCCCTACCCTGTTTAGAGGAAATGCCTCTTTTGGCTGGCAGGAATTAAGCTTCCCGTTAATAGTAATTGGCTTAACTATGGTTGTATTCAAATTAAGCGCGAATAAGAAGAACTTGATGGCAATAAAAGATCCGAAGATGCAGATGGGTCTGGATTTTCATTTGTAAGTGAAGTAGTTGAGTGGGTAAGTAGGTGAGTAGGTGTGTGTAAAGATATTGAAATGTGTTTTGATTCATAAAAAAGATTAAAGTTTATTTGATATAAT
>JABFSP010000176.1 GCA_013140565.1 Ignavibacteria bacterium | reverse complement strand
AATATGATTCATACCCTCAATTGTAAAACCTTTATAAAATGTCATAATTTTTATTTTTGATTATTAACTGATGTAAATATAATAATTCTATTTTGTGTAAGAGTATCATTCCATGATACTTTTTTCATAAATACTGGCTATAATTTAAGTGATTAACAGCATTTTTCTTTGATTCAAAATTCACATGACAATATTTTATTGTGGTAGTTAGCCTTGCATGACCGGCTATGTCCTTTACCAATGTCGGTGGTACTTTCATTTCATTCAGCATAATTGATATACCGGTATGCCTTAAACAATGCATATGATATTTTTTCGGTAATTTGGCACGGTCCCTTATACGCGCGAATCTTTGTGTTAAGGCATCTTCAGAATACCTGTTTCCCTCCGGTGTAATAAATAAATAATCGTTTTCATCTATCATTTGTAATACATTCCCTTTATTTGAACCATATCTTTTATTCAAGTACTTTGTCAAGATATCATACAGCTCAGCCGATATTGGTACTTCCCTGGGTTTCCTCGTTTTGGTTCTGAATGTTGGTTTATTACGGATCCTGATTTTCATTTCATTAAGCATTAAATCTTTCATCTGAATGTTAATAAGTTCATTTCTGCGACATACTGTATGAAGTGCTGTTAAAAAAATAACCCTGTGAATTTCCTCCAAAATGGAATCAAAAAAAGCCTTTAATTCAATCGGTTGCAGGCATAATATTTCAGGCTCCTCCTCTACCGCACTTGAAACACCTTTACATGGATTTTTAAGCAGGTATCCCCAGTTCACAGCCCGGGAAAATATTCCCTTTATAGTTCTAAGTTCAATGTTAACGCTGGCAGGCCTTACTTCACTTGAGCGCTTTACTTTAAGGTCCTGAATATGGATAGTTTTTATAGAACTGATAAGTGGATTTTCAAGATTGTAATCCTTTAGAATAGTCCGGAGCTGGGTAAATGAATGCTCAATCAAAGCAATACTATTTGGTGAAAAATTAGATGCTTTTGCATCCTTAATAACTTTGGTTTGAAAAGTGTTTAGATCTATTTCACCATTTAGATCCATTTTAGCCATGCCGATTTTCTCAGCAAGCTTTAAATTTGCCTCAGTTTTTGACCTGGTTTTAGTGGATTCATTCACTCTTTTACCATTCACGTATTTTCCGATATACCAGATACCGTTTATGTGTTTGTACAGGAACATATGAGACCTCTTTCTAATAGGCTGGTACGCTTCATTAGGCGCTCACCAGCGTGTTTAAATTAGGGGTGATTACCAAACTGATTACTAATTATTAATTACTATACAAATATGATACTTACAGATAGCAAGTATTGATGTTTGAAAAAACCCGATGTTTATAGCATAATAAAATCGGGTTATTCCTTTGTTTTGCGGAACCGACGAGATTCGAACTCGCGACCTCTTGAGTGACAGTCAGAAATTCGCACCTCTAATAACCTTATTTATAATGCTGTTAAAATATATTTAAAAGAACTGATTACTACGCTGATTACTTCTCATTCATTATAATCGGAACTAAAACCTTATCATAAAATTCAAAATCATTTTTATTAAAATAAGCTGAGATTGCATTGAATTTTTCACGGTCAAGCTGAAAAATATATTGATATTGTTCACCAGTTAATTTTTCATCAATTGCTTTGTCTAAAACGGGCGATCTAAGAGGTTCCGTTGTTGTTACGCTTTTTGTTTGTTTAAATTCCTGAAGCTGGTAATAGTATTTAGTGAAATCTACAACATTTTTTTTTATGACATTTATATCATGTGAAATTGAGAAAATTTTCATTATCGCAAGAAACAAAACCAAGCCGATAACGCACATTACCAGAAAGGTGAATAAGCCAATTGCTTCCATAAAAGCCTCCTTATATTAAAGTTATTTGAGCTGCTCAATTATTTGAGTTTAAATCTTAATGCTTTACCTAAAATGTTTACTCTCTATTCAGATTTTCTTCAATAGCAGTAATATATTTATCATAAAATTTTTGGAAACCATATTTAGTGGCTAATGTCAACGCAAAATCAAAATTACCAGCCTCAGTTGAAAATCTAATTTCAACATTATTTGAATAAATTATTTCTCTTAAAATATGGATATCAATTTCAAAAACTCCAGTCACCAAATATTGACCACCACCAATACTACCTCTACCTACATAAAAAGCATCAAAAAATGTCACATTATCATTTATTTTAATAGCCATTCCTTGCTGCTTATTAAACTTCAAATAATTCAAAGAACCTTTATAGTGGCTCTGGATATCTAATCTGATTCTTTTATCGCTTTCATAAATTTTTAATTGAAGATCCATTGACCACTCTCTTGAAAATTCAATTTTATTATCTCTTAATTCTGCTGTAAACGATTTTTCAAACTTATCAAATCTATCTGATAGTTTGATAAAAACACTTTTCTTAACAATAATTGGTAAAAACTTATCATTATAATATTGATATCTAAGTCCTTAAAGTAATTTGACAAATTATGAAATTCTTTGTAATTATCTTTGTAAAGATTTTCCAAATGAGTTTCATCAAATAAAGGG
>JABFSP010000310.1 GCA_013140565.1 Ignavibacteria bacterium | reverse complement strand
TAATTTCAAATTTGAAAGAACTGATGAACCTGTTCCCGATTACGGAAATTGGCGCTCGTCATTATTGTTATACAGTTCTTCACAGGTAAATTACAGCGTAAAATTTGATTCGCTTAATAATGTTATAATTTCAGAGACAATTGATAATGAGCAGTTAAAGGTTCCCCTTGTGATGCCGCTCGATAAATATATTGAGCTCAGAAGCCAGCTATCTGTCAAAGACCAGTTTTACAGGATAGTTTCTGACAGGTACCAGATAGAAACACAGGATGACCTTGAAAAATTATTCAAGAACATTACCGAAATTACCATTCCCCTTCCATTCGCGACCGAAACAATTTTCGGACCGCCTACTATCAATCTTAAAATTAACGGCATCATAGATATCACAGCTTCATACCAGCGCAGTTCAAATGATCTATCTACAATACTTTCTGAATCACAGAACCAGAACAATATAAACTTTAAGCAGGAAGTACAGGTTACCACTAAAGGAACCGTTGGCGATAAACTGACTGTGGATGCTGACTGGAACTCGCAGCGTACATTTGAATTTGAAAACCAGCTTAAACTAAAATATACCGGTTACCCTGATGAGGTTATTCAGTTAATTGAAGCAGGTAACGTATCACTTGAAACCCGTTCAAACCTGATCGGAAGCACCCAGGCGCTCTTTGGCGTAAAGGCTCAGTTCAAATTGGGTCCGTTAACACTGACGACTATAGCTTCCCAGAAAAAATCTGAAAAGAAGGAAGTAAATATTACCGGCGGTTCAGTTGAAACACCGTTTGATATTTCTATATATGATTACGCTGAAACCAACTACCTGCTTGATGAGACCTGGGGACAGTATTTCACACGATATTATACCAATGGCAACACACCTATAGATGTAACCGAAGTACAGGTGTGGGTATATGCTGAACCGAATAATCCGAACAAAAGATTTGTGTATGGGGTAGATGATCTAATCGTAAAACCGCAGGGCGGATACGTATTTACAGATACAACTACAGCCGTTCCCGGTCACATATTAATAGGAAACTTTGTAAAGCTGGATGCTTCTGAATTCACCTGGAACCGAAAGGCCGGTTATATAACATTGAATGGTAACCTTCAGGCTTATGGTAAGGATGCTATTGCAGTTGCATACAAGTTCAATGATTCAATTGCCGTAGATAAGCAAATAGGTGACTTCGTCAATGACGTTTCATCAAACGCCATGCTTAAGCTTAAATTGCTAAGGTATGAAAGCCAGAAGCCGCCTGATCAAGATACCAGTTATTCACGGCTTTGGAACAGAATGCTAAAGAATATCTATAACCTTGGCGTTCGTAATGTCAAAAATGATCCTTCAAGCTTAACTTTTAATATTTATTTTACAGAACCGGGACAAACTCCATCTCCGCAGTATAACGGCTCCGGACCCAGAACAGGGAAATCATACATGAATATTATCGGGGTTGATTACCGTGTGAACGGTGACCCCAGTACAGTACTGCCTGATGGTGATAACTACTTCGATTTCTTTCCGGGAAATACAATTGATCTTGCAAACGGCAATATAATTTTTCCATCTTTAAAACCGTTTACCGATCAGTTAATTGCTCAGGGTGTAGATACTGCATACATTGGCAGAAATGATCTTATCTATACATCATCAAAAACCACAGCGCAGAACTCAGGCTTCCTTAAATTTACTTTAAAGGGTAACGCAAAGGGCGATGCTTCATCAAGATATTCACTTGGTTTTAACCTGGTTGAAGGAAGTGTGAAAGTATTCAACGGTACAGTTGAACTTGCTCAGGGAATTGATTACTCAATAGATTATTCACTGGGTGAACTTGTAATTATAAACGCTTCAGCGCTGATAGCCGGTGCAAACCTGAAAATTACTTATGAAACCAATGACCTGTTCCAGCTCGCTTCCAAAACACTGCTTGGAACAAGGGCTGAATTCCAGTTTAACAAAACAAGTTATCTTGGTTTTACTCTTATCAACCTGAAACAGCAGACACTCAATAACAAGATCAGAATAGGTGAAGAACCTACTAATAATACAATTATTGGTTTTGATGCATCAACGGATATTAAAACGAACTTCTTAACCAAACTTGTAAATAAAATACCCGGCTATAATACCAAAGAAGAATCAATACTGAATCTAAAAGGTGAAATAGCATTTATGCTGCCTGACCCTAATACTTTAAAAAGTATCATACCAAGTGATAACGGCGAAGCAGTTGCATACGTAGATGATTTTGAGGGTGTGAAAAAAGTTATACCGCTCGGACTTAATCCTCTTTCATGGACATTATCTTCAATACCTTACGATAATGTACTGGTTCCGAATGTAATATCAGATACCGAAAGAGACAGCTTAATGAGCAAGAAGCGCGGCAGGCTGAACTGGTACAACCTGCTTAACAACGTTCCTATAAAAGAAGTCTATCCTTTCAGGGAAACTGCCAGCAACCAGAACCAGTCCCTCACACCAATGGTTTTTGATATAAAACCCGATTCTGTTGGCGCATATAATTATATTAAGTATAGTGATTTCGCCGCAGAAGGTCCCGCTGAAAATAAATGGAGCGGTGTCTTCAAATATATCAATTCATCACAAACAAATCTTATTGATGAAAACATTAACTATATAGAAGTGTGGATGCAGGTAAATGGCGGAAGGCCGATCCTTAATGATTCTGCCAGAATGTTAATTGATCTTGGCACAATTTCAGAAAAGATCATTACTTCTAAAATAATGCCATTAAATTCATCCAATCCTAATACAAATTATCACACTGAGGATAAGAACAGCAGCGGTCAATTGGATGTTGGCGAAGATAACGGTATTGACGGTCAGCCGAACAGTGCTGAAATTCAGTATTTTGATCAACAATATATAAATGAAACGGGAGGCGATCCCAGCCGTGATGATTATCAATGGAATCAGGGAAGCGGGAACTATCTGGCTTTTAACGGAACGGAACAGAACGCTACCAATTTAACTGAAGCAAAAAGAATTGATACTGAAGACCTGAACAATAATGGTAACCTTGATCTTATTAATAACTATTTTGAATATTCCATACCACTGGATTCGGCATCATTCTCAAATCATCCTTTTGTTGCCGGAGGCGGAAATGCAGGATGGTACCAATTTATAATTCCACTTGATCAGTGGAAGCAAACCGTTGGCAATAACGCCACGTTGACAAATATTCAGTATGCCAGAGTTTGGTTCAAAGGTTTTGAACAGCAGACACAGATAAAGATCGTTGATTTTAATCTTGTTGGTAACCAATGGGTTAAACAGGATAAAACTGATACTACATATTCAGTATCGGTAGTTAATATTGAAGATAACCCGAATTACTACTCACCCCCTGTTGACGGGTTAAGGCAGAAAGACCAGACCCAGGTTGACCAGAATGTACTTTCAAATGAACAGTCAATGTCACTGGATGTATCAAATATTCTTCCCGGCCAGGGAAAATATGTTTTCAAATCATTCACAACAAGGCCTGTTGATCTTATTAACTATAAAATATTCAAGGTATTCGTTAACGGTGACAGTTCATTTTCATATACAAATCCAAACCAGTATAATGCGGCAGTTGTTGTAAGGCTTGGAAGTGATACCTCCAACTACTATGAATACAGAGCTCCAATCAGACCTGATGTGAGACCCATGACTCCGTGGAATTCATTTAACGAAGTGATAATAAACTTAAGTGAGCTCACAGCAATAAAACAAAAAGTAGATAGTACAGGGCTGATTCATTATGAACCTGTAGTAAACGGTCCCCCGGGAGCCATGTACGGAGTTATAGGAAGTCCTTCTATCAGGGATGTAAGGCAGATTACTTTGGGCGTGTACAATAATAACGATGACCCGATAATTACCCGTGAGCTGACGGGATCGGTATGGTTTGATGAAATGAGGGTTATTAAAACCAATGATGCCAGCGGTTATGCGTTTACGTTGAGCGCGGGATTAAAGATAGCTGATCTTGCAACTTTGAATTTCAGTTATAACAAAACTGACCCGAATTTTCATTCGCTTGAAACAAGTTTTGGTAACTTAACAACAGCAAACAGCTGGGAATTTTCGGGGTTGGTAAATGCGCATAAGGTAATTAACGCGCTTCTATCAAAATACGTCTCCGTAAAGTTCAAGGATTTCTTTACCCTGCCTATTTCTTTTGCGCATCAGGAAATACTTGATAAACCCAAGTACCTCCCCGCAACAGATATTGATCTTGAAACTGCTGCGAATAATAAATACCAGGAAATGCTTGCTCTGTATCCTGATAATCCGGAGATAGCCGCTTATTACGCTGACCAGATCAGGGTTGCAGCACAAACATTAAGAGTTGCAAACAGGTTTTCCATAACGGGTGCAAAATTCACGTTCCCAGGCGATAACTTTTTTGTTCAGCAGATACTGAATAAACTGGAAGTGAACTTTGTCAGAAATACATATTCAGAAAGAACCCCTACTCTTGAAAGCAAATATGCATGGGATATGAATGGTTCAGTTGCCATGATCACCGATATTGACCTGATGAACACACTGAATTTGAAGATCGGCAGATTCCTTCCTTTTGGCGAGGAATTCAAAGAAGCCAGAATGTATTTCTTCTTCCCGTTCATGCCGCTTGCTCCCCTATTCACAAATAACATTGCACTATCCGGCAGCTTCAACAGAAGGCGCGGAGATGAAAAATTAAGAGCAAGTTTTACAAACAGTCCTACTTCAAGGCAGTTTGATGCAAGCCGCGGTTTTACTATGAACTGGAAATTTATTGAGAACTGGATGATCGACCTGCAGGGTGATTATTCGTTCCGCTCAGGCAGTGACCTGACATATCTTGAAACTACGAATGACTCGTTAAGACTGCAGAGAAATAATACTGAAATATATGATGATATCTTTTTTAATAATGGACTGATTAACTGGGGTAAAGATCTCGATTATTCACAGACTGTTTCTATAAATCCTAAGTTTAATATTCCCGGTTTAAGGGATTTCATTGACCTCACAAGCAGTTACCGCGTAATTTACGGCTGGCGCGCTTCGCAGTTTAACAATGCCCAGGGTAGCAACGTAGGTTACAATAGCGATCTTCAGGCGACGGCTTTTGTTAAATTAAACAGTATATTCAAATTATTTTCTCCAACCAACAACCTGATGGGTGGCTCCAAGAATGAATTCCAGGACCAGAATCCCGCTGACCTGTTGAAAATTTTAAAAACATTTATACCAGATCAGGTCTCAGTCACATATGCACAGACCAAACAGATACAGAACCCTGCAATTCAGGGAAGGCCGGGCTTTGGTAATTTCTGGATGCAGTTCAATTCCAAGGAAGATCTTGGACCTTCAAGGATGTACCAGTTGGGCTGGGAAACTGATCCCGGAAAAAGAATTCCTTTGTTAAACCTTGTTGATAATTCAACTTTAAACAATACTTATACGTTCAATACGTTTATCAATCCAATTTTTCCTGATAATTTAAAGCTGAGCTTTACGTACAAAACAGGAACAGGTACAATAAATTCATTGACATATAATTCCGATTCATCAGGATTTATAGGTTTGCCAATAAATACTCTCGAAAACAGGACTATTACCAGACCAAGTTTCTTTGTTTCAGAAGGGATCATTGCGGATAAATTAGGAATATTTCTGGGTGATACCCTATCAGCAGTTACCCAGGCACAGTTCTTTTCAGAAAATTTTGAGAAAAATATGGTTTCATTCCCCTTCCCAAGCTGGACACTATCCTTAACCGGCGTTGAAAAATTTGAGATGTTCCAGAATATTGCGCAGGCAGTTACAATAGAAAGCGGATACACAAGTGAATACAGAAAAGTGATTTCATATGACGGCAGGACACCGGAATATATCAGCGCACAGGCATTAACCTCCGGATTCACCCCGCTTGTTGGTGTCAACTTCACATTCAAACAGTTCTCCGGAGGAAATTTGACTGCATCATTCAAATTAAGCAATACAAACAATTTTATTTTTGAGCCGAACAACGCTAAACTTACAAATACCGCGACGAATGATATTGCAATAAACGCCAGTTTTACAAAATCAGGTTTCTCGCTTCCTTTGTTCGGACTCTCTCTTGAAAATAACCTGACAATTTCATTTTCATACACCAGAACTAAAAATGATCCTAAGGTTTGGTCGTTTTTAAGCTCCGCATGGGAATCAAATTCACAGAACGGTTCTACTTCAACAACTTTGAATCCATCTATCCAATACAACCTTTCAAGAAGCGTTACAATGCAGTTGTTTTATAAATATACTAAAATAGAACCAACAGGTACTAACCTTCAGATCACGACAAGAACGACCAACGAAGCCGGCTTGAACATCAGATTGCAGATACAATAATTTGGAAACATTCACACTTGTGCTGGGCTTAACGGCTGCATGTTTAACTACATTTGCATACCTGCCGCAATCAATAAAAGCTATCAAAACTAAGCATACAAAGGATATTTCATTTCCTATGGTAATAATGCTGGAATTCGGTTTGATCACCTGGCTGATATATGGTATACTTATTAACAGCGTACCGATTATAGCTGCTAATACGGTTTCTATTGTTTTTATGACAATAATCCTTACATTGAAAATTAAGTATAAATAGCGAAATTTATTTATATTTCTTTTAAATTGCGAAATTTTTATATTTGTAACTTGTTATTCAAAATTTCAGCGAAATAATGATGTTTTTGTGCCTATAGCTCTTGTTGGGTAAGAGCTATCCCGCCAAGGCGGGATAGGTTTCAGGTTCTTTTTTTATAGGATTTTTGATCTAATGCGCCCATAGCTCAATCGGATAGAGCGACAGCCTTCTAAGCTGTAGGTTTCAGGTTCGATTCCTGATGGGCGTACAAGTTTTAAGCGCTAATCGGATAGAGCGATCCCGCTCCGGCGGGATAGGTTTACTGCCGGAGGCAGTCAGGCAGGTCCCGTTCCTGATGGGCGTACAAGTTTTATGGTGAGCGTAGTTCAGTTGGTTAGAACATCAGATTGTGGCTCTGAGGGTCGGGGGTTCGAATCCCCTCGCTCACCCAAATAACCGCAAAACATTGCAGCTAATTTCCCAAAACTCCCCGGTTAACTGCTATTTTTCATTGATTATTAAAGACTTTAAAATTATATTTGTTTCTTAGTTTTTTTAAGAAATTTCCAAAATTACAGAGGATTAGCTTGAGAAAAAACAGGTTCAGAATTATTTTAACACTGCTATTTATAGGTCTTTCCCTATACTTCTTATATCCAACATATAAGGATTACCAGTTCAATAAAGACATAAAAAATCTGACAAATGCGCAGGATAGTGCTGCATTTTTTGATAAATACGGTCCGGATATACTAAAAGCCCGTGAAGACAGGATCAAACTTGGTCTTGATCTGCAGGGTGGTATGTATGTAATCATGGAAGTTGATATAGCAAAACTTCTTCATGATCTTGCGAAAAAGCAGGATGAAACACTAAACCAGGTACTTACTGCAGCAACAGAGCAGACAAAGACATCAGACGAAGATTTTGTTGATGTAGTTGATCTAAAGCTGAAAGAAAGGGGTCTATCACTTAAGGCATATTACGGTGAAATAAGGGATGACGATGCAAATATCAAATCAACCCTGAAATCAGAAGTAGAAAATGCGATAGACAGGGCAATCCAGGTTGTCAGGAACAGGATTGACCAGTATGGCGTATCTGAACCGGTTATTCAGAAAAAAGGATCAAGCAGGCTTGTTGTTGAGCTTCCCGGTGTAAGTAATGTTGGCGAAGTAAGGAAACTTCTGCAGGGAACAGCTTTACTTGAATTCAAACTTGTTATCGATCCTCAGATCGCGGTTAAAGTGATGGAAAAGATCAATACTTATATGACCGGCGGCAATCTTGATTCATTGATCAAAGCTGACTCATTAAGCAAAATAACAAAGGTTGATACTACCAAAAAAGATACAAACAAACTGACTGATAAGACAGTTAAGAAAGATTCAACTACTGTATCATCAACTAAGGATACAACAAAGAAAGATATCACTAAAAAGGATACAACCAAAAAAGATACAAAGAAAGATACATCAAAGAAAATTACAAAGGATTCGATAAAACCGACTGATTCAAATCTAACCGGTTTAACTGATAGTAACGGCAATCCGCTTGATACAAACCAGCAGCTGAGTGAAGAAGAATTCAAAAAGAAGAACCCATGGTTCTATCTTGTCCGTCCGCAGCAGTTCCAGGATGGTTCACTTGCATGGTTTGTAAGAGAAGCTGATAAAGTAAAAGTTCAGAAGATACTTGATAAAAAAGAGATACAGGATATCATTCCCAATGATGTCAGTTTTGCATTCAGTAACCGTTCAACTTTCGTAGATGAGGGCGAAAAGATTTACCAGTTCTACATTCTGAAAAAGAACCTGAATTAACAGGCGGTGTTGTTACAAACGCGAGATCAAACATTGATCCCACAAGCAACCAGCCCGTGGTTTACATGGAAATGAACAGTGAAGGCG
>JABFSP010000148.1 GCA_013140565.1 Ignavibacteria bacterium | reverse complement strand
CGCGGCGAAATGACTGCGCCGGGCTCTCCAATAGTGAATATCATAGATATATCAAGTGTTAAAATTGCAGCCGGTATCCCGGAGCAGTTTATTGAACAAATAAAAATGGGCCAGCAGGTAAAAATACTGTTGATGTATTGCCGGGTGTTGAATTCTCAGGTAAGATCACTTATATAGCTCCAAGTCTCTCGGCAGTTAACAGAACGCTTGAAATTGAGGTAATTATTCTAAACAGGGATAAGCTGTTAAAACCTGAAATGAGCGCAAACGTAGAAGTTACCCAGGCTACAGTTAATAACGCAGTTGTATTGCCGCAGGATTATATTATTGACTTCGGTGAAAATAATAAATATGTTTTTGTGCTTGAAGGAGATATAGCAAAAAAGAGGATGATCTCTATTGGCGGAAGAGAAGGGAATAATGTGATGATTTCTTCGGGGCTAAACCCGGGTGAAAAACTGATATACGAAGGTTTTCAGCAGCTGGCCGATAATGATAAAGTACAGGTGTTAAACTAATTTCGGGGAGAACTAAGCCATGAATATTGCAAAAGTTGCTATAAAAAATAAGGTTACAGTATATATACTGATGGTGATCATCGTCATATTCGGCGCAATGTCGTATATTTCTATGCCAAGAGAGTCAGCACCTTCTATCACCATACCATTTATATTTGTTACGACCCCATATATAGGCGTTTCGCCTGCTGATATTGAAAACCTTGTAACGCAGAAAATCGAATCTGAAGTAAAAGGTATAAAAGACATAAAAAAAATCACCTCTGTTTCCCAGGAAAGTTTTTCCAATGTAAGTATTGAGTTTAATCCCGATGTTAAGATCGAAGACGCTCTGCAAAAAGTAAGGGATAAAGTTTCAACGGCAAAAACAAAAATGCCAACAGATATAGAAGAGCCGATTGTAAACGAAATTAATTTTTCCGAGCTTCCCATGTTATACGTGAACCTTACCGGAAGTTTCGGGCTTTCAAAGCTGAAAGATATCGGGGATAATATATCTGATAAGATAGAATCTATACCGGGGGTGCTTTCTGTGGACGTATCAGGAGGACTTGAAAGAGAGATTAAGATCAACGCTGATGCGAACAAGCTGAAATATTATAATATTGCGCTAAGCGATTTAACAAACGCTGTGAGCGGTGAAAACCTGAATATTCCGGGCGGAACAGTTGACGCCGGAAACTCAAGCTTTTTGGTCAGAGTTCCGGGTGAGATAGAAAATCCTGCGTCATTAAGCGATATAGTGGTTAAAACACAGGCAGGATTGCCGATCTATTTAAGAGATGTTGCCGTTGTAGTTGACGGGTTTAAAGACAGAACAACCTATGCCCGTGAAAACGGAATAGAAGCCGTTACGCTTGTCATAAAAAAGCGCAGCGGTGAAAATATAGTGAACATTGCCGATAAAGTGAAGGAATTATTGAAGGAAGAGGAACATGATTTTCCTCCCGGGTTAAAATACAGCTTTACAGGAGATGAGTCTAAAAGTATCCGTAATACAGTTCACGAACTTGAAAATGGTATTATAACAGGTGTAGTTCTTGTTGTTACAATTTTACTTCTTTCAATGGGTTTTAAGAATGCGTTCTTCGTTTCGCTTTCAATACCGTTTTCGTTCCTTATCTCATTTATTGTTCTTAGCTCAATGGGTGTTACCTTAAATATCGTCGTATTGTTTGCTTTAATACTTGTGCTGGGAATAATTGTGGATGACGCAATTGTTGTTACTGAAAATATTTACCGGCTTCAGGAAAAAGAAGGGTGGAGTCCGCATGATGCAGCTGTTGAAGGTCCGCGTGAAGTACAGATGCCCGTGTTTATAGCTACACTTACAATTATTGCTTCATTCTTTCCTTTACTGTTTTTTCCCGGTATTGTAGGCGGATTCATGAAATATCTTCCTATAACATTAATAGTGTGTTTGTTCTCATCCCTTTTTGTAGCTCTGGTGATAAGTCCTGTGCTTGCATCAAGATTTATTAACTTTAAGCGCGATAGAGAACGCCAGCAAAAAATGAAACGTAATCCTTTTGTAATTGCGCATTTCTGGTTTGACAGGCAATTTGAAAGAGTTATTAAGGTCTATGAAAAAAGTATTCGCTTTGCTGTGAGACACAAAGTACTTACAATTGGAGGTACCTTTGCATTTTTGATATTTGTGATTGTTGTTTATACCTTTCTGAATAAAGGAATGGAGTTCTTCCCTGAAGTAGAGCCACAACAGGCTTATATTTACGTTACTCTGCCCCAGGGTTCAAGTGTACAGAAGACTAATGAGATCACATCACAAATTGAGCAGAAACTAAAAGGCTATAACGACCTTGATTATTATGTTTCAAACGTCGGGAGTGAGATAGGCGATATGGGCAGCGGCAATAAAACAAACGTTGCTACCATTACTTTGAATTTCAAGGATAAGCTTGAAAGGGAAGAAAGTTCTTTTAAGACTATTGATAAGATCAGGGAAGCGATAACAGGTATATCAACAGCAGATATTAGACTTGTAAAACAGTCAGGCGGACCTCCCACAGGCCCACCGGTTAATATTGAAATTTCAGGAGATGACTTTAATAAGCTTGGCGAGCTTTCTGATCAGATAAAAAGAGAGATAAAAGATATTGACGGCATTACTGATATAAAGGATAATTATGACGCGGCAAAGCCTGAAATAAGAATAACTGTGGACAGAGAAAAAGCTGCGCTGTATAAGCTTAATACAGCATCAATTGCGCTAACAGTCAGAAATGCTATTAACGGAAATGTTGCAAGCAAATACAGAGTCGGGAAAGATGAATATGATATTACAGTAAGGCTTGACAGCTCACAGAGAAATGATATATCTAAAATTGAGAACCTGTACATTTCAGATAGAGACGGACACCAGATCCCATTAAGCTCGGTCGCAAAAATTGAGTTTGGCGGAGGTGTATCAGCAATTAACAGGAAGGATCTCTCACGTGTAGTTATAATTTCAGCAAACGCGCAGGGTAGGCTTGGTAACGAGGTATTGGCAGATGTTCAGGCAAAGCTTAGGAATTTTAAAATGCCTGAAGGATACTTAATTGTTTATACAGGTGAACAGGAAGACCAGGCTGAGTCACAGGCATTTTTGGGACAATCATTCATCCTTTCAATATTCCTGATATTTTTCTTTATAGTAATTGAGTTTAACTCAATTAAAACACCCATAATTATTATGTCAACAGTAGTGCTTTCGTTAATAGGGGTGCTAATAGGACTAATGGTAACACAAACTCCGTTTGGTTTGATCATGACAGGCATAGGTGTAATTTCTCTTGGCGGTATTGTTGTCAGAAATGCTATTGTTCTGCTTGATTTCCAGAAAGAGTTGGAGAAGCGCGGGCTTTCCAAAGAAGAATCGGTTATCCAGGCGGGTATCATAAGGCTAAGACCCATATTCTTGACAGCAGCTGCAACAATATTAGGACTTGTGCCTCTAACTACCGGTGTTGATTTCGATTGGAGAAGTTTTAGCTGGGTGATTGGTGGACAGAACACTGCATTCTGGAGGCCTATGGGTATTGCGATTATTTTCGGGTTAAGCGTAGCAACATTCTTAACATTAGTTGTAGTACCTGCTATGTTTTTAGCTTTCAATAATTTCAGGTTCATGTTCTGGAGGAAAAAAACTGAAGTAAAACCAATTGCAGGTGAAGAAGCTCCGGCAAAAGCATAAGGTTTTTTCATATTGATTTTAGTTTCATTACCTCCGTTTGATTAAATGCTCTTTGATGGTTAGAGCAGATGTTAATTGAACAATAAAGCCCGGCTAATATAGCCGGGCTTTTGTATTATGGTTACTACCCAGATTTTATCAATTTAATTTTGCTGATTTTTCCAGCAGCCAGTTCCTGTTTGTTATCATATCATACGCCCTGATTTTTTCTGCCGCTTTTGTTAAACCTTCAGGGTCATTATCCATTTTTGCTTTTATTAATATATTCAATGCGCTTATAAAATTCAGATTCTTTTTCCTGTATTGTTCAGTCAGGGAAGTATTGCTGTTCAGCATTCTGCGGAAGCTTTCTATTGTAGATATCGCTGTTTCGTAATGCCCAAGCTCATATAATGACCTTAAACTTAATATCTTTACATCAACTTTATAAAATAACTGGTCAGTTGAAATTTTCTTAAGATATTCAAGCGTGCTTTCATACTCTTCTTTTTCAAATTCAAGCTGCGCCATAGCCAAAGAAACAATATTCTGCCTGTCTTCTTTCTGCAGTTTCTTTTTGAATTCATTGATAAAATTCTCTGCCCAACTGAACTCTCCAACCCTGATAGCCGAAAGGTAAATATTCCTGTATTTCATTACGGTTAATGGAGAGTGTTCGTGGGGATTGTAAATGTTATTATCTATTTCATGTACGTATGTTTCAAACAGATCTTTATAAAACTCGGCTTTGCCTGAATTGATCTTCTGCGCGCAGATAGATTCCATAAAATGAAGATTCGCGTGCGCTTCATCTCTTTTTAAATTATTGATGTTATTAAATAAAAGCGTTTTGAATTTATTGTATATTACATCATCGTTAACATCCTTGATGCACAGCATACAGAAATACGCCAGTTTTATGTTAAGTGTATATTCTATGTTATGGCTTTCCATATAATGGATAAGCTCATCCATATTTATGTTCTTAAGTATTATTTCAGGAAAGTTTACTTCTATATCAGAATTAAACGAAAATTTGTTTATACTGTTATTTACGTAAAATCGTAATATGTTATTCAGGTAATATATTGTAAGGTATTCCCCTGATTTTTCTATGTTACCTGTCACTAACTCCTGCCTGTTGTTTATCATGTTGTTTGTGAACCTGTGTTCTTCAAGATAAAACAGGTTTAAACAAAGTTTATCAAATGAAACATCACTGTTTCTTATCTCTTCTTCGTATGACTTAGACTCTTTTTCAAATAAAGTGTCTATATTCCTGTTAATAAGTTCGTTTACAAGCCCCTTATACTTTATAAAAGGATCCTTTATATAATTATTAACCGAAAGGAAAAGCTTTTCCAGTTTCAGGAATTCAGAATTTATGTTTTTAAGAACCTGCTCGTTGAAGGGTTTCCCCGGGAATAGTTTCTTATATATAACTTCTTTATCGACCCCTTTACCCATGAATTCAGGATAATGTTTCTTAAGTTCACCAAATAGCTTTGTTACCCTGTTGTTGGTGTTAAAATAAGGCGAATTCAGAAATTCACCGAAACGGGTAAGCTCCTCAGGTGAAAAAGACCTCAAATAAAGTATGGATTTGCTCTTATACAATTAAACTTTTTTAATTTTTTAAAGTTACTTTATTGACTGCAAATATACAAGCTAAATTGTTTAAAATCAGTAAAAAGGGGGTCTATTTTTGAGCGAAACTTGCAGATTCAGGGTTACTTTTTTCAATAGTTTTCGTAATGGATTATCAGGGTTACTTTTGAGCAAAATCATATGTGTCTAAATTATTATAACTGAACAATTTAAGGATTCATTGGCACCCGATTACCCTGTAATGAAATGTCATTGGCATTACTTTGCAGTTACGCTTTCTTTGTTTTGCGTATCTGTTTGGAGATATCTTTGTAAAGGTTTTTAAAATGAAACATTATTGTGCCTGAAAACAGAAAACGAGTTAAGAAGAAAAAAGTTCAAAAAGTAAACAAAGATATTGAAGTAATACTTGAAATGAACAGCGATGTAATTATTCACAGGCTGCTGAATACTGAAGGAGATATCGAGCCATTTATGCTGAATGAGTATAACTTCATCAATTTTGAAAATGAAAACAATAAAAAGAAATTCAAAACTAAAAATTAATAATAAATAACAATCAACTAAACAAAATGAAAAAAATTAAATTTTTAATTGCAGCATTAATTTTTACAGCCGTATCAGTCTATGCTCAGAGTGATGCGACAAATGAAACAAAATTTAATCAAAACTCTTTGAGGAATGTTTCACCAAATGAAATTTCTGTTGAGAGACCTCAGACTCCATTAGCGATTCCGCCTGCTTTGTTAAACAGCTATAATACAGCAATTGATAGCAGAAATTCAGAACTTAAAAAAAGCACTTCTGCGCAGATCGAACAGTATTTGAAGAAAGCCGAATTTACCGGCGAGCCGATCGAGGTTCTGACAGCAAATGAGCCGAACCCGCCCTTCATTAGTGATTGGTATGGCTCCGATATACAGGTTTCTAATACAAATGTAGCATACTCCGGGGGTTACAGACAGCTTGAACTTAAAAAAGGTGAAGATGGCTGGATGTACCTCGCAGTGAACAGGCGCAGCGTTCAGGGCGTTAACGGTAATATAACTGTATACAGCTCAAGCAATGGCGGAGCTGATTGGTCAACCGTTATTAGTTATTTTTCAGTTACCGGTTATTTCGGTTCTTTGACTATGCTTGTTGAAAGCAGAAATAACAACGTGCCTGATTCAACTAGAATACTTGTATATTCAACACTCAGCACCAGCTCGAACATGGATAATGCGTACCTGCTTTGCTCTTCCTTCAGAAGAGACGGTTCCGCAATAAGTCACAATACCGTAGCCAGTCCTTCAGCGGGTAACCGCTTTGTGTATCCTTCAGCATGCAGTGACGGGATGTTCTGGTCTGACCTTACATTTATGCATGTAATTATTAGGGAAGAAAGCAATTCAGGTGCTTATGTATCCATGCATCATTTCCGTTCAACAACATGGGGCGCTACTCACACAGTCGGGACTAATAACAATAACGCCTTCGAAGACAGGTATCCGGCAGCCTCATTTTCAAACGAAGTTGGAAGCGATTCCGTTTATTTCGCTGTTGAAAGGGAAGTGGCCGTCAATGAACGCGAGATCAGGTTGTTTGCTACCATGGAATTACCTTCTAATAATTTCAGCACCAGGTATATAACAGATGCTGCCCCCGGAACAATTTATGAAAGACCCGCAATAACTATCCAGCAGAGGAATTTTTCTCTGCCGCAAAGAATTCTGGTTACCTGTACCAAAAATGACAGGGCTGTTTACCACTATTCAATAGATGGCGGTGCATTATGGAATATAGATTTCGGTCTTGGACTTGGTTCAATGCCGGTTGATTACACGTCCTGCAGCTCAGATACTTCTACAGCCAATGGCAGGGATTTTATTTCAGCTTTTGTTGATCTTAACGGTGATTCAGTAACCGTCAGGCACGGTGAGCTTGGAAATTTAGGTACACCAATGTATAAGAAGAACGGCGTTGCAAGCACAGGTTCACTTGCTCCGGTATCAGCAATATACTCAGAAGGAAATACAAAATATTCCGCATTTGCCTATGCGGGATTTGGTCCCGCGGGGGTTTATTACAACATGGAGTCTTTGGTAACCGGAATTACCCCTGTATCAAATGAAGTTCCCAATGCATTTAGCCTTGAGCAGAACTATCCAAACCCATTTAACCCTGTTACAAACATTAAATTCGCAGTAGCTAAAACAGGTTTGGTAACATTAAAAGTGTATGATATTTCCGGCAGGGAAGTAGCTCAGTTTGTTAATCAGGATCTGAATGCGGGTACCTATAATTTCGATTTCAACGCTTCACACCTTTCAAGCGGAATATATTTTTACAGATTGAGCACAAACAATTATACCGATACCAAAAAAATGGTGTTGGTTAAATAAACAAACCCCAATTGACAGGAAGGCGGATAGTAATATCCGCCTTTTTTATTTTAAATGGTTTCGTCCTCAAATAATGATTCTTCCTAATCCGGCTCACCGTTTTGATCCATATCCCTGAATGCACGGCGGAGCGATAGTTTTATATTCTGATCTATAATGTGCTTATTGCCTTCAATCGAAGGATCTATGAAGACTCCGTTTTCCCAGAACCAGGAATAAGGCTCCAGCCTGATAGTAATATATACAAGCGGTACTGCGCCAATTGAAACCGGTGCGCCTTCAAATGCTATTTCTTTAACAACTGTCAGATCAGATTTATAGGTAAACGGTACGGAATTATAATAGCCCCGTACTACAACTGAATATCTCCTGCTGTTGCTTTCAATAAAATCGGGGTCCGTGATCCCGTCATTTGGTGTCGGTTTGTGTACCTGGAACTTGACTTCATCATATGATCCAAAGGGCATTTTTGCTATTCCGGCATTAACCACTTTGGCTGTCATATCAAGCTGAATAATGAATGGTCCAAGCTTTACATCACATTCGTTTTCACTGTTTTCCGTCTCAAGAACCAGCTTCCTGAGAACAAACTTGGCCTCTGTCAGCTGCAGTGAATTATCTCCACCCGGACTTGAATAGAAGCCGGCTGAGAAATTGTTTTCGCCGGCGGACGAGGTTATTACATCTCCCTGGTTATCCTGGCATGAAGTGAAGAAGATAATCAGGAGAATGTACAGTGATCCGAAAGCGAAATAAGAAGTGAATTTTTTGAGATAGGACCGGGGATTATTTGTGTTTTGTACTTTATCCATAATTTTAAACCTCCATGGATTAAGTTTTTGAATAATTGATAATCTGCAAATAATACAAATTATCAAATTTGATTTAACATATAAACAAAACA
>JABFSP010000011.1 GCA_013140565.1 Ignavibacteria bacterium | reverse complement strand
TCTTTTCCGTGTACTTTGGCATTACGAACCTGTATTGCTCGTTTTCCTGCTGCATTGCTTCTTTCATCTGTGGACCGTTTTCTACGACCGCCCACTGGAGTCCCAGGATGGTGAGCAGCACCAGCACGAAAAAAAGTGATAACAGGTGTTTTAATATTTTATGATGCATTCTATTGATTTTCCTTTCTGTTGCTTTACTAATTACTGCTCTGTTTTATTTTTTTTACTCTGTATGATTATTTCTAATCTCTTATGAAGCAAAGATATATTTTAATGACTGCCCGGAAAAATTGAATTTTCTCATAAATTAAAGGCTGATGGGGTCAATGGTTGGTTTTAAATTGCAAAAATCCATTAAATTTGCTATTTTTCCTTAAATTTGATTAGTTTTTGAGAGGATAAATTTAAAACCGGTTGAAAACAGTAAGTGATGACCTGTTCAGGCTGATAAAATCGCTGAATAAATCAGAAAAGGGCTATTTTAAGAAATTTGCTGCAAAAAACGCCACGGGCGGGAAGCAGAACTACATTTTCCTGTTTGACGCAATTGATGCAATGAATGAATATGATGAGGAGCTTTTGAAGAAGAAACTGAAGGATCCTTCACTATTGAAACAGCTTCCGGTTTATAAGGTATATCTGTTCAATCTCATATTAAAAACGCTTAATTTATACGGGGCTTATGATAATTCCGAAAGCCAGCTAAATGAATTGCTGGCTAATATCAGGATACTTACATCCAAGCATCATTACCGGGAAGCCCGTAAGGTCATTAAGAAGGCCAAAGAAATGGCTTACAAATTCGATAAGCATAAATTCATGATGGAGCTTCTTTCGGCTGAGCGGCATATACTTATGCTCTCGCCTGTGAAGAATATCACCGAAAAACGATTGGCGCTTTACGAAGAGCAGCAGGACCTGCTGGACAGAATGAAAGAGTTCTATGATGTAAGTCTGTTGTGTGACAGGATGACAATTCTGGTTGATAACGAAGCAGATTTCAGGTCAAATGAAAAATCCGCGCAGGTAGAAGAAATTATGACCAGCAGCATACTCAACCCCGGACAAAAATTAACAGGTTATTACGCGCAGATGAATTATTATCACACTCACCTTATATACAGCGGTTCAAAAGGTGATAACATTGAAATACTGAAAAACCTAAAACAACAGATAGCATATGATGAAGCAAACAGGCACTTTATAGAAGAAAATCCGCAGAACTATGTTTACGCTTTAATAAATCTTCTTTTGTATTCACATTACGCCAAAGATAACCATGAAATAGAGAGAACCCTGGTTAAACTTGAAGCAGTAAAGAAGAAAATGAAGGGCAAAATTGCCAGGGAAAATGAGATACAAATAATGTTTCACGCTTCAAATGTTGAAATGATAATATTTGAAAAAACATGTGACCTTGTATCCGGCAGGGCTAAGGCCAAACAGATCGAGGAAGATTTCAGAACGTACGGTAATGAAGTCCCGTTCCATGTAAAGGCGTTAATGCTTCTGAATCTTGCCTGCTTTAATATCATTGATGAAAATTACCCGGCTGCGATTAAATATCTGAATACAATATTGAATACCCAGGAGCTGAGCATAAGAACAGACGTTAACAAGATAGCCAGAATACTTCAGCTGGTTATTCATTACGAAATGAAGAATTTCGACCTGCTGGAATACCTGCAGGTTGCAGCAAAAAAATTCCTTGGCGCTAAGTTATCAAAGTTTGAACAGGTTTTAATGAAATTCTTCGGCAGCATCATTAAACATCCTGCAGAAAAACACCCGGCGATCTTCGATGAACTTACTTTTGCCCTAAAGCGGGCGCAGGATTCAAACGGTATACTGAATTACTTTGATTTCTTATCATGGGCAAAAGCACATGCCGAAGGAAAAAAGCTTATTGAAGTACTGAAGGAAAATTTGAAAGAAATTAAAATGACCCAAAACTAATGAAAACCGTAAGTGATGATCTGTTCAGATTGATAAAGTCAATGAACAAATCGGAAAAGGGGTATTTTAAAAAGTATGCCGCCAAAAATGAAGCGGGCAGCAAACAGAATTACATCCATTTGTTTGATGCTATAGACGCAATGAGTGAGTACGATGAAGAACTGCTGAAAAAGAAGCTGAAAAATGAATCCTTCGTGAAGCAGCTTCCTGTATACAAAGTTTACCTGTTTAATCTTATATTGAGGTCACTTGCGCCAAGTTCAGTTACTGCCGATGCCGGTACAAGGATGAAGGAATATATTGAAAACTCCAGGATACTCTCTTCCAAGGCGTTGTACCGTGAAGCTCTGAAACAGCTGAAAAAAGCAAAAGAACTTGCCCGGAAGTTTTCCAATTACCTTGTTCTGCTTGATGCGCTTATTGCAGAAAGAAATATTCTTTCAACTATGCCGGATAAGAATATTTCCGAGATGAGAAAACAGCTTTACGAAGAAGAGCTTGATACAGTCAGAAAACTCAGTAAGAACTTTGAATACAGCTGGCTTTCAGACCAGATGGTAATATGTGTTGAGCAAAAAGGTGATTTTACCGATAGAGAGCGCAGCAAAGAAATGGATAAAATAATGCAGATGCCGCTTATCTGCAAAGATAGCAGCGCTGAAGACCTTAATATGAAATTTTACATGCTTCATACTAAATTATTCTATCACTTGGGCAGAAATGACCTGGTAAAAGTAAAAGGATTGCTGGAAGAAGAACTTGAGCTGCTGGAATCCAACAGGCACTTTATTGATGATAACCCGCGGAATTACTCCAGCGCACTTATTAATTATCTTATGTTCTCGCAGATAACGGGGTTTCGCAAAGATGTTCTTACGGCAATAACAAAGCTGAATGCCCTGAGAAAGAAATTAAAGAACAAAGTGCCCCTCTCGCTTCAGCTGCAGATATCTTTCCATGCGGCAAATTCAGAAATGCTGGTTTATAAAAATTCTGCTGATACAAGACGCGGCCGTAACCTGGTAAAAAGACTTGAAACCGAACTGCCGAAGTACGGCAATGAGATTCCGCCCCAATTGAGAATTTCACTGTTAAGCAACATTGCCTCATTCCTTGTTATGGATGGCAACTATGAGTCGGCTCTGAAATTCAATAATTTGCTGCTTGATGAAGCGGGTTTAAATTTTAAAAGTGATGTTTACTTATTCGGCAGACTGCTGAACCTGGTAATCCATTACGGGCTTGAAAATTATGATCTGCTGGAATATAATGTGGAAAATACATATAAATTCTTCCGTGAAAAAAATGCGCTTTACAAAGCTGAAAATATAATTTTTGCCCATTTTAAAAGACTGCTTAAGACTGAACAAGATGAACACAAAGAACTTTTTAAGGAACTTCATTTTAACCTGAAAAAGCTGCCGATGGATAATAATACTCAGAATCTTTTTACAATGCTAAATTTCGCAGTCTGGGCTGAGGCCAAATCTGAAGATACTTCTATGCTTGAGCAGGTAAAAAGATCACAGATTGCATAAATAAAAAATTAATCTAATATATGAAAACACATTTCGCGGTAATATTATTTGTAATGGCTTTATTTTATACAAATTCCGTAAACTCACAAACTTCAAACGATTCAACAAAAAACAGCACAGAAAAAGTTCAATGGGAAATGAAAGTGTATTATTTCGTTTTCCTGAATGCGGTTAAAGATAGACCTGTTATTGATTCGGTTACCACAATGGAAATTCAGAAAGGACATATGGCAAACCTGGAAAGAATGTATTATGAGGGAAAATCAAAGCTTGCCGGACCCTTTTTGGATGGCGGCGAAATGCGCGGAATTGTCGTACTGGATGTTGCCACTGAAGAAGAAGCGCGCGAGCAAATGAACCGTGACCCGGCCATAATAAACGGCAGACTTGAGGCAGTAATTAAAAAATGGTACGGTCCCGCAGGATTAATAGTAGAACCTAAAGCAAGAAAGTAGGTAGTATAATTTTGTATCCCTCCAAAGGAGTCCGTGGGACAAACTGGAGTTTGGGATACAGCAATGGAGAAAACAATAAACTGTCAAATCCTGTTATAATTTCGTTTTATCATTCCGGTAACCTTGCTCATACCTAGCTTTTTATAAAAACCTTCAAGTTGTTCATCACAGCAAAGATCTATCATATAGTAATCCTTCAGCTGTTCCAGCATTCTTTTAACCAGCTCTGTTCCAATTCCCTGTTTCCTGTATTGGGGAACTACTTCCAATAGCGGAATGTAAGCAGAAAGAGTTTTATCAGTAATAGCGTTTGTAAAACCTATCATATTGGATCCATCCAGCGCAATAATAACATAATCGCTGTTCTTAAGTATTTCTATTCTCTTCGCGGGCTTTGGTTTCTGCGGCCACCCTTCAAAAAACGGATCCATATCCGCTTCAGTGAGCCCCGAAATATCATATTGATAACCTATCATTCCTAAACCAGTATGTCCTTCCATGCTTCAGCATCGTGTTCAAATCTGAACTTAAAACCTGCATCTAAAATTTTCTTTGGCATAGCCCGCCTGCCATCAAGCACGACTGTTGACATTTCGCCCAGCACTGCCTTTATAACAAACGCGGGGACTTGCATCAATGCGGGCCTGCCGAGCAGCTTTGCTGCATGTTTAGTAAATAGTGCGTTTGTTTGAGGATACGGAGCCGCAGCATTATAAATTCCCCGGATATTACCGTTATCAATTGTTAACATATACATTGCTATCAGGTCATCAATGTGGATCCATGAAATATATTGTTTACCGCTGCCAAGTGATCCGCCAACGAAAAATTTTACAGGCATTAAAAGCTTTTTCACTGCTTCTGAATCGGCTGCCATAACAAATCCCGTGCGGAATATGACTGCTCTTACTCCAAAAATTTCAGCTTTTAATGCCGCCTGCTCCCAGTCGTTGGTTAATTTCCCGAGGAAACTGTTCGCCGGCGGAGCATCTTCGTACATATCTTTGCTGCCGGTATTTCCGTAATAATCCACCCCTGAAGTGCTTATAAGCACATCGGGTTTGGTATCCATTTTTGAAATAAGATCAATTAGACTTCCTGTTACATTCATGCGTGAGTCATAAAATTCTTTCTTTGCTGCCTTAGTCCACCTTTTGGCACCCAAATTTGCACCCGCAAGATTTATCATCGCATCAATTTTTTCATTCCGAAGAGAAAGTATATCATTTATGCCAACAATCTTGTAAGCATCCTTAAGCTTTTTTTCTGCTGCCAGCGGATTTGTAGTAACGGCAATATACCTATCACCCCGCTTAGTGATCTCACGGATCAAATATCCGCCAATCATTCCTGTTGCGCCCGTAATTAAAATTGTTTTTGCCATTATCTGTTCAAAACACCAAGATCCCGCAGGATATTTTCTGTGATTGCTCTTCTTGATTCGCCGAATTTTTTGTTCTCAAGTGCGCTTTCAACATTTACTGCATAGAAATAAACATTGCCGTCTTTTTCAACCCAGCCAACCAGCCACCCAATATTTTGGGTATCACTTTGCGACCAGCCGGTTTTACCTCTCATTACATAGCTATTAGTGTCCGCAAGTACAATAATACTTTTAACAATATCCATCGAGCGTTTTGAAACAGGCAGTTCTTCTTTGTATAATCTCCTCAGAAAATCTATCTGCTGCATTTGAGTAATTCTAAGCGCACCCGAAAGCCAGAACTGGTCAACTCCCCCGGAAATATCCATATTACCATAATCAAGTTTTTTATACATCTCATTTAATTTTTCGTAACCAACCCTTCTTGCCAGTTCCTGAAAGTACGGAACTCCTGATACGCGCATAGCTTCTTTCAGGTCGAGGTCTATATTCCATGCATCAAGCCATCTTTTCACGCCATCCCAGGGAATAACAAAATTTTCATCGGCTATAATTCCTGTTTCAAGGCCAATTAAAGCATTTATTATCTTTGATGTTGATGCCGGACTGTATCCAACATTACATCTTGCTGAATCATAATAAAAATATTTATCACTGTTCATATCATACATAACAAATGAACCTTTAACGTCATATTCATCAAAGTATTTCTTCACATCCTGTGACTTCGCTGATATTGTAACAAACACCAGCAATAAGAAGATTGTTTTCATGATAAAAATTTATGTATTTAATTGTTTACGGAAATTACAAATATTGCAGTGATGAGCTCACCGGAAGAATACAAAAATAACCTGTTAAAGTTTGATTTACAATCATTCTTAAAAGACTATGCGGGCTCAACTTCACTGAATCTCAAAAAGGAATTCCCTGATAACTACAAACTCCTTGCTGCACAGCTTGCCCTATATCCAAAGGCAGTTTCAAAACTGCCGAAATTTACCTCAAACTATTGTTACTTAACAACTAAAAGTTATGAACAGTCAAGCTCTGAAGCATTGGCGGAGTATAAAGCTTCAATCTTTGCGGGTGATACGCTCGTTGACCTTACGGGCGGTTTGGGAATTGATGATATAGCATTTTCAAAGAAATACAACAAAGTAATTTCAATTGATTCAGACGCTGAACTGAATTCGCTTGCTGAAGTTAATTTTGCAAAGCTTGGTATTGGTAACATTGAACGGATTACATCTAAAGCAGAAGAATTTATCCGTAATGATATTTCCGCGGATCTGGTATATCTAGATGCAGACAGGCGAAGTGATGAATCCGGTAAAAGATCGGTTACACTTCACAACGCTTCGCCTGATATATTGAAAATTCTGGATAGGTTGTATGAAATATCCCCGCAGGTTCTGTTAAAGCTTTCGCCGCTGGTTGATTTAACTTACCTGAGAAAATCAATTAAGAATATTAAAGAAATCAGGATAATATCCCTTGCGAACGAAGTAAAAGAAATACTTGTACTGCTTAACAGAGATCATGACAGTGAAACACAAATTGCCGCTGTTGATATTTCAAAAGATGGAAGTATCAAAGAATACTTCTCCGGCATTAGCACTAGCCCGGCAAGTCTCGTAAACGGTAAACAAAATTATTTTTTTGAACCTTCTGCAAGCCTAATAAAATCAGGTTTAGCCGGTGAATATGCTGCTAATAACGGATTATCATATATTTTTGATGGCAGCCTGTATTTCACTTCTGCTGTTGAGCCTAAAGAACTAATGGGCCGGTGGTTTAAGATCATTGGAATGATGCCGTTTTCTGGATCTGCATTTAATAAATATCTTTCTGAAACAAAGATCTCGCAGGCTAATATTTCCTGCCGGAATTTTCCATTGAAGCCGGAGGAAATAAAAAAGAACTACAAACTTATTGATGGCGGAGCGGAGTATTTCTTTTTTACCGCAGATAACAAAAAAAATAAGTTGTTTTTCCATTGCCGCAGGGAATAAAAAAAGGGGCACAACCTTTACAGCCGTACCCCTTGGGATATTAGAGGAGAATCATGTTGCCATGATCTTTGAAACAATCTTATTATATCCCTATTTTATCAATCCGTCAAAGCCGGATTTCTCCATAGGAGTCCCTCGGGCAAAAATAGCTCCGCTATTTTATCAACATCATTTTTTTTGTTTCTGTAAAACCTTCTGTTGTTAACCTGTAGAAATACATACCGCTTGAGTTTGCAGCGGCATTCCATTTATAGTTATAATTTCCCGCGGTCAGTTCCTGATTCACCAACTCAGATACCATTCTGCCTGTTACATCATAAACCTGAAGTTTAACGTGCTGGTCTTTGTTTATCCCGAAGCTTATTGCTGTTTCAGGGTTAAACGGATTGGGAAAATTCTGTCCAAGTGATATGGCATTGGGAACAATGCTTCCTTCATTGGTCAACGCTGTAAATCCGCCGGTTATTGTTTTGATTATCATACCTTCGGCTCCAACAGCATATCCAACATTCGGATTTTCGAAATGAACCTTGCTTATCTGCGTCTGTATCGGAGTTGATTGAGCTGTCCACGTAACGCCGCCGTTGGTTGTTCTTAACATAGCGCCGTTATTTCCGGCTGCGTATCCGTTATTTATATCATTAAAAAATACTGTCTGCATATCATATCCTGCGCCTGTATAAACAACACTCCACAAGCCGCCGCCGTTAGTGGTTTTTAGTATCTGACCAAGTCCGGTAGCAGCATATCCTGTATTTGTATTCGGAACAAAATATAACCCGAATATTTCATTGGATGTATTACTCTGCTGCTGAACCCATGTTTCACCGGCGTTTGTGGTTTTATAGATCACCCCGTTTCCGCCTGAGGCGTAGCCGGTCAAATTATCCGAAAAAGACATGGCATAAAAATTACAGTTAACACCTGCGTTAACAGAATACCATAAATTCCCGCCATTGGTTGTTTTTATTATCTGGTTGCCGTAACCGGCCGCTATGCCTGTATTTGCATTAAAGAAATACAATGCGAAGTTGGCATTTCCCACGGGATAAGGCTGCGAAAACCAGTTAACACCGCCGTTTGTGGTTTTAACCAGCGTGCTGTTGTAACCTGATGCCCAGCCAGTTTGTGAATCAGTGAAAAATAAAGTATTCGCATGGCGTAATGCTCCCATATCATACTGCGTCCATGTCTGGCCGACATCTATGGTTTTC
Source organism: Ignavibacteria bacterium (assembly GCA_013140565.1). Classification (GTDB taxonomy): domain Bacteria; phylum Bacteroidota; class Ignavibacteria; order Tepidaquicellales; family OLB5; genus OLB5. Next base: position 71 of record JABFSP010000011.1, on the reverse strand, counting down.
CAGATAAAGCTCCCGAATTCATTTATAACAAATCCGGTATTTACATCTGTAAAATAAACATCGCTTAATTC
>JABFSP010000211.1 GCA_013140565.1 Ignavibacteria bacterium | reverse complement strand
CAAAAATACCATCCATCAGAACACGGGGAATAATAGAATACGATACTATAATAAGGCGTGAGGGTAAAGGTTTGCTGTGCGGTGTGGATGAAGCCGGTAGGGGTCCGATTGCCGGACCCGTGGTTGCTGCCGCGGTGATTTTCAGTGATGATATTTATATTGAGGGCGTGTATGATTCAAAAAAAGTTACCCGCAAACGCAGGGAAGAGCTGTATGAAGAAATTACATCACAGGCTCTCAGCTGGGGTGTTGGAATTATTGACAACCGGCAGATTGATGAGCTGAATATTCTGAACGCTACCAAAGAAGCAATGAATATAGCGATCAGCAGGTTAAAGGAAGTTCCCGGTGTAATTATTGCAGACGGGAATTTTTATTTTAATCCGATAGCCGAAGTGCGTAACGTAATTAAGGCTGATGAAAAAAGTTTTTCGGTAGCCGCGGCATCAATTATTGCAAAAGTTACCCGTGACAGGATAATGTGCGAGTATGAAAACAGGTTTCCCAATTATTCATTCTCCCACCACAAGGGTTACGGCACACAGAATCACATAGAAGAGATAATAGAATTTGGCTACACAGAAATTCACAGAAGGTCGTTTAAGCTGAAAGCTGTACAGGGAGAGCTTTTTTAATCCGTGGGTAAATTGACTCAGCTGGGTAAGACCGGTGAAGCTATAGCGAAGGAGCATTTTGAGTTACTTGGGTTTGAATTTGTTGAGCAGGGCTTCCGGTATGAGCGCGCTGAAACTGACCTGATATTTAAAGATGATACAAAAAAGATAATAATATTTGTGGAAGTTAAGACCAGGCGCAGTAAAATGTTTGGCGAGCCGGAAGAATCGGTGACCGAAAGAAAAATGCAGCAGATGATACACTCAGCCCAGGGATTTATAATGTTGAATCCCAAATACGATGATTACGAAAAACGTTTTGATATTGCGGCAATTATGATAGAGAATGGTAAAGCTAAGATGAATCATATAATAAATTGTTTTTAAACGTGAAACGTCAAATGTCAGACGTGAAACGTTTATAAACGGGATTTCACTAATTTTGATAAATATAGTTTACCAGACTATAATCTAAAAAAATGCTTGATAGAATAAATCTTAAGAACATACTAGTGCTTGATATTGAAACTGTGCCGCAGTACGCCGCATACGATGAACTGCCGGACGAGTGGAAAGAGCTGTGGAAGAAAAAAATGGCGCGCGATATCAAAGAGGGTCTTACCCCCGACGGGCTGTACCAGCGCGCGGGCATTTATGCGGAGTTTGGGAAGATAATCTGCATTTGCGCGGGATATTTTTTTGAAAACGGCACAGGGATACAGTTTAAAGTAAAAGCATTCTACGGTGATGATGAAAAAAAGCTGCTGGAGGAATTCAGCGAAGCATTGAATAAAAGCTTCAGTACTGATGAGCATTTGTTATGCGGGCATAACAGCAAAGAATTTGACTTTCCCTACATTGCGCGCAGGTGTTTAATTAACGGACTCCAGATTCCCTACCTGCTTGATAATGCCGGCAAAAAGCCGTGGGAGGTTCAGTTAATCGATACTATGGATATGTGGAAGTTCGGCGATTATAAAAGCTATACTTCGCTTAACCTGCTTGCTGCGGTGTTCGGCATTGAATCACCCAAGGATGATATTGATGGCAGCCAGGTCTGGAGCACATACTGGATAGATAAAGATCTTGAGCGCATAAAGAATTACTGCATGAAAGATGTTGTAACCGATGCGCAGCTATTGCTTAAGTTCAAAGGGATGGAATTGCTTAAGCCGGAAAATATAAGTTTTACAAATTAAAAAAGTTAAATAATATTATCATATAAATTTATATAAGATTCCTGCACTCGCCCCGGAAGAAGGCAGTCAGGAATTACAATGCAAAGGATTATTAAATGTTTGATCTGGATCTAATCAAAAAAGTATATTCAGGATTTAAAGGAAAAGTTGATGCCGCGAAAAAAGTTTTAGGCAGGCCAATGACCTATGCGGAAAAAATTCTTTATGCGCATTTATGGGGGGAAACTGCAAATCCATACACAGGCGGCAAGGATTTTGTTGAGTTCGCGCCTGATAGGGTCGCGATGCAGGATGCAACCGCGCAGATGGCGCTGCTGCAGTTTATGTCTGCGGGAATACCCAGAGTTGCGGTGCCATCAACCGTACATTGTGATCATTTGATACAGGCAGAAGTTGGTTCAGCAAAAGACCTGCTGACAGCAGAAAACGAGAACAGGGAAGTATATGATTTTCTTGCAAGCGTATCAAATAAATACGGTATCGGTTTCTGGAAACCCGGTGCGGGAATTATCCACCAGGTTGTGCTTGAAAATTATGCTTTCCCCGGCGGTATGATGATAGGTACTGATTCACACACCCCTAATGCAGGCGGACTTGGAATGATAGCAATAGGCGTAGGCGGAGCTGATGCAGTTGACGTTATGGCAGGAATGCCGTGGGAATTAAAATTTCCCAAACTCATAGGCGTTAAATTAACCGGCAAGTTAAACGGGTGGACTTCACCAAAAGATGTGATACTGAAAGTCGCCGGTATACTCACCGTAAAAGGCGGCACAGGCGCAATTGTTGAATATTTCGGTGAAGGCGCCGATAATATTTCCTGCACGGGCAAAGGTACCATATGTAATATGGGCGCCGAAATAGGCGCCACAACATCACTTTTTGCATACGATAAAAAAATGTATGACTACCTCGCTATTACAGAACGCGAAGAAGTTGGTAAACTTGCCAACGAAATTGCTGATTACCTTAGACCCGATGAAGGCAGCGAAAAATATTATGACCAGGTAATTGAAATTAATTTAAGCGAGCTCGAGCCGCACATAAACGGTCCGTTCACACCTGATCTTGCATGGCCCATTTCAGTATTCAAACAGGCTGTTAAGGATAAAGAGTACCCCGAAGAGCTAAAAGTTGCGCTTATTGGAAGCTGTACTAATTCATCATATGAAGATATGGAGCGTTCAGCATCAGTTGCTAAGCAGGCACTGGAAATGGGGCTTAAGGTTAAATCAGAATTTACAATAACGCCCGGAAGCGAGCAGATCCGCGCGACAATTGAGCGTGACGGTCAGCTTGAGATATTTGAAAAAGTTGGCGGACTGGTGCTGGCAAATGCATGCGGTCCCTGTATCGGGCAGTGGAAACGCCACGACGTTAAAGAGGGCGAAAAGAATTCTATTATTACTTCGTATAACAGGAATTTTTCAAAGCGTAATGACGGGAATCCCGCAACAAACGCTTTTGTCGCTTCGCCTGAAATTGTAACAGCGCTTGCGTTTGCGGGGAAGCTTACATTTAATCCGTTAACCGATACACTTAAAAACAGCAAAGGCGAAGATGTTAAACTTGCCGAGCCAAAAGGCGATGAGCTCCCGAAAAACGGTTATTTAAAAGGCGTGAACGGCTACGTTGCCCCGGCAGCGGATGGCACGGGAGTGAATGTTGAAATTGACCCCGAGAGCAAACGTTTGCAGAGACTCTTCCCTTTTGTTCACCCTGATTTTGAAAAGGATTACAAGAACATGCACCTGCTTTTAAAAGCAAAAGGAAAATGTACCACCGATCATATTTCAATGGCGGGTCCGTGGCTAAGGTTCAGAGGTCATTTAGACAACATTTCTAATAACATGTTCATAGGCGCATTAAACTGGTTCAACGATAAGACTAACCACGTAAAGAATCTGTTAACCGGAAACTATGACGAAGTACCGAATGTTGCAAGGCATTATAAGGCTAACTTTATACCATGGGTTGTTGTTGGCGAAGAAAATTACGGTGAAGGCTCATCCCGTGAGCATGCGGCTATGGAGCCGCGCCACTTAGGCGGTAAGGCTATCATAGTTAAATCATTTGCTAGGATTCATGAGACCAATTTAAAGAAACAGGGTATGCTGCCTTTGACGTTTGCCGATCCGGCAGATTATGATAAGGTACGCGAAGATGACAGGATAGACCTTGATGTAAAAGATATTGCTCCCGGCAGTCAGGTTACAATGACGCTGAAGCATTCAGACGGAACAACCGATGAAATAATGCTGAATCACACAATGAATAAACAGCAGATAGACTGGTTCAAAGTTGGCAGTGCGCTGAATTTAATGGCGAAGAAAGCTTAACAATTAGCCTTCCTCCTGCGGAGTAAGGTTTCGCCGCATAAACCGCGGCTCAACAATCAGCAGCGATTGTTCAATATATAAAACAGTAAATTAACGGAGACCCGTTTTCACGGGCAGGAAAAAAGTTGAACAATAAAATAATATTAGCAGCAGCGGCTGCAGCAGTTCTGATTTTTGTGTACATGTTCTTTTTTAACGGGGCCAAAACCACAGCCGAAGATGTTACCCCCGAAAAATTCAGCGAGTTTACAAAAGAACCTGACGCTGTAATACTTGACGTGCGTAGCGCGTTTGAATTCGGCGGCGATAAAATTGCGGGAGCGCAGAATATGAGCTATACTTCAAGCGGATTTAAAGCGTACCTCGAAAAACTGGATAAAAGCAAATCATATTTAGTTTACTGCGCATCCGGCTCAAGGAGTGTTGGCGCGGTGAAGCAAATGAAAAGTATGGGGTTTGAGAAGGTGTATAATCTAAAGGGCGGAATTGAACACTGGAAATCAGCGGGAATGCCGGTGGTGAGATGATATGGTTGCAGGTTTTGGAATTTAGTGGTGTCGGGCGTATACCAGACGCATTTTAGAAAGATTCTTTGTTAGCATTAGAACAACTGGAGCTGATTTCTAATTAAAGTTGTATCTGTATTATGTATTATTTAAATTGCAATATTGGACAACAATAAAATTACATATTGGCCAGAGCTGTCAGACTACGATCTTGAAACGGCAGAAGTAATGCTCGAAGGAGGCAGGTACCTTTATGTTGGTTTTATGTGTCATCAATCAATCGAAAAAATGCTGAAAGCTTACTTCGTTTTTAGAAAGAATGAAATACCACCATTTACGCATAATTTAACCAAGCTGGCTGAACTATCCGGCTTAAACGAAATTATAAAGGAAAACCACAAAGATTTTTTGTTTTCACTACAACCATTAAATATCGAAGCAAGGTATCCATCATATAAAAAACAGGTTTTAGAATCTTTGAACAGAAATAATACGTCTGATATATTAGCTAAAACAAAGGAATTTCAAATATGGGTAAAACAGATGTTGCCGATTCTCTGAAAAAGTATTCAACTGAATTAAAGAAGATCATTCAATTCAAGAAATTGATCTTATATGGTTCATTTGCTAAAGGAACGGCAAATAATGACAGTGATATAGATTTGGCTGTAATTGTAGAAAAATTTCCCGGAGATTTTTTAACAGTTTCACCGAAACTGTGGAAACTGGCATCGCAAATTGATAGCCGAATAGAACCTATTATCCTTGAAGAGGGAAAAGATGAAAGCGGCTTTATTGAGAGTATTTCTAAATACGGAGTATTGATTAATTAATTCTTTTAACCACGACTCTTTAAATCTTTAAAAATGCAAAAGTTCCCATCATTACAAGAGCAGCAGTATGTTAAGGCCAGGCTGAGAATACACTCCGTTGCAAGGCTTGCTGGCAGGCTGCGCGAAGCGCTGGTACAGCCAATTGCGAAGAATGATAATATATGGCTGAGCATTGTAAATAAAGGTTTCTGCACGCCCCCTATGAACGCATTAAATGAACTGGAAATTGGCTTTAACGCCGAAATACTTGCTGTTGAAATTGCGGATAATAAAAACCGATATGCATCTGTCAAAATAACAGGAAAAACACTTAGCGAGCTTTGCGCTGAAGTGCTTGATGTATTAAAAGCGGAGTTTAGCGTCTCTCCAAACATAACAGCGGGTGAATTTGACAATGAGCGCAAAATGGAAATTGACCCCGAAGCCGCGCAGGAATTCCTGCTGCAATTTGTAAATTTTTCTGAGCTGCTGAATTCTTTCCATAAGGGTATCCCTTTTAACGACGGTATAAAATCACAGATATTTCTCTGGCCGCATCACTTTGATAATGCCTTCAAATGGTTCAGCGGGCGCAAGATAGATGAAATAGATGAGTATATGGAAATAGGCGTATCAAACGGTGATGAAATGTACGAGCTGCCTTATGTTTATTTTACCATACATCCCGAACTGAGAAAAATGAATACTCTTGATATACCCGAGAGTGCGTATCTGCATGATTCCGGCTGGCAAGGTCTATTGTTGACCTATGAAGCTATTACTGAAAAAACATCTGCTGAAGAACAAGCAGCGCTGATAAATAATTTTTTTGATGCCGGGTTTAAAGGCATAAAGAGGGGATTTAGTAAGCGGTAATGTAAAGCACCGATATCCCGCTATTATTTTTCCATGATCGTTCTCTTCCAGGCGGCATAATCAATAGGCTTTCCTGTTTCAAGATAAGATTTTAGCGAATAAGCAGCCCATGTCCAGCCTTCATTCATGCCGGATACATGTTCTTCTGATTCAAGTTTTGTATGTAAAATGGTAATTTGCGTTATCCCGGGGGTTACGTTTTTAAACTCAACAATAACAAACGTACCTGGACAGTGGTCTTTACTTTCCCAGGTAAACGAGATCTTCTTATCTTTAACTATTTCAATGAATTCGCCTTCGTCCATATCACCGTTTGAATATTTCCCGCCAACTGTAAAATTCTGCTGTGCATTTGTAGTAAACCAAACTGAAAGTTCCTTTGGGTCTGCCCAGGCGTTAAAAACCTTCTCAACGGGTGCATTTATTACCTGGCTGATAACTGTTTCGTACATATCTTTAGTATTATTTGTTTGCGAAGGCTATACTAATATCCATATTTTTATAGTTAATTTCAATATCACATCCAAACCATACAAAGTGAATAAAAGACAGATTGTGGAGAGTTATTAACGAAGGGAAAACTAACTGTTAATTACAGTATGTGAAACAGAAAAATAATTATTTAACGGACTTATTATTTTATCAGAATTTTGTCAATCGGCATCTTCTAACCTGCTCATAAGTTCCCACAAGGCGGTTTTATTGCTGTCATATTTCAATAAACTTAATGCTTCTTCATAACTTGCCCATTTATGATCTGTATGTTCACCGGAAAGCTTGATACGATAATTATTGAGCCTTACTGCAAATGAATATTCGGGGATAACATAAATATCTTTTTTATTTCTGTGTTCTCTGAAATGATATTTAGGAATTGACGCAATTGTATCTAAAGCATAAAACTCGTTTGAGGTTTCTATATTTGCTTCTTCAGCTGCCTCACGTTTTGCGGCGTCTATTGGGGCTTCGCTATTTTCACCCCCACCCGAAATAAATTGCCAGTTTTCATCATCCTTTCGTTTCATTACAATGAATTTAGTCTCCGGGCATTCTTTTATAAAAGGAATTACAATTATTTGATATTCACATCTCATAAAATTTTGATAATCAGTTAGCTACTTTTATCTTCACCAGCATTTTAAGATCTTTTAAAATAGTTTTACTTTTTACTTCAAGTCTTATTCCTCTGCCTTCAGCGTACGGTTTAGCTGCTTTCAGTTCATTTTTAATTTCATTCGATACATCACTTGCCATAACCGCATCATACGCTTTTCCGCCAAAGACAAATGCGCATTTAAAGAATTTATCACGGGGCAGCAGGTAGATGATCACGCGTTTTTTATCACTGATGCGATAGCTCCACCCGTATTTCGGCCCCGAAAAATGCCAATCGCCTTTAGCCGAAGGCTCAGCTTTTAATGTAAATTCTTCGAGAGTTTTCCAGTAGGGAAATGTTTTGCTTAAAGCAGTTTTTAATTCAGCTTCGCCGGGCTTTTTGCCCTTATCCATAAATATACTTTGCATAATTTACCCGAATTTTAATCTATGAATTTAGAACTCAAACAATTAATTTAGCGCTTCTGGTGTAAAAATAATTACAAATTAGTTAAATGGATATCCGCTTTCGCGGGTACAACCCAAAGAACAAATGGCAAAAAAAGAAATAAAAATATTCTGCTGGAATGTTAACGGCATAAGAGCAATATGGAAGAAAGATTTCCCAAAGTGGTTCGAAAAAACCTCGCCTGATATATTATGCCTGCAGGAAACCAAGGCGCAAGCTGAGCAGCTTGATGACGAAGTAAAAAAATACTGCGGATGCTGGAGCGAATTCTTTTCAGCCGAAAAAAAGGGATATTCAGGCGTAGCCACGTATTCAAAAATTCCCCCAATTGATTTCAAAAAAGGGCTGGGTAATCCGTACTACGATAACGAAGGACGCGTGCTGCAAACTGATTTTAAGGATTTCACTATATATAACGTTTACTTTCCAAACGGCGGCAGGGGACCCGAAAGAGTAAAATATAAACTCGATTTTTATAATGAACTGTTCTTTAATGTAGAAAAAAAACGAAAGAAGCAGAAGAATATTATTATATGCGGCGACTATAATACCGCGCATAAAGAAATTGATCTTGCCCGCCCGAAAGAAAATTCAAAGAACACGGGTTTCCTGCCGGAAGAACGCGCCTGGATAGACCTGATAATTAACATGGGTTATATAGATATATTCAGGGAATACAACCAAAAGCCGGAGCAGTACACGTATTGGGATCAAATTACCCGCGCGCGCGAGCGCAATGTTGGCTGGAGGATTGATTACTTCATGATCACCAAAGAAATGCGCTCATTGGTTACCGATGCTAAGATTCACCCCAAAGTTATGGGAAGTGACCACTGCCCAATAGAGCTGGATATTAAAGTGTAAACAACCAAAACCTAAGCTTTTTTAAATTACATCTAACACCTTTACGTCATTAATAATTTATTATAAATACAATAGCTTAAGCAATATTTTATTCTACCTACCATAATTACGGTATGGTAATCACTAACCAGATACCCTATTTTTGAAGCGGGGAATAATTAACGATATAAGCTATATTTAATGATACATTATAACGTGATATTTGAGGGAAGAAACAAGGAACATATAAAATGAAGACCTTTATATTTATAACTCTATTAACATTTGTTACGGTAAATTCAGGTGCTCAGATAGGATGCGATCCGTCACTGAATTCCAATATACCCCCATCTCCTTATGTAGACGGCTATTTAACATTTGACGGCAAGGGAGATTTTTTGCGTTCGGGTGACCTGAACCCTTTGGAATTTCCGGTAAGTTCAACGGACAGCTTTTCTATAAGCACAAGTTTAAAAATAGACGAGCCATACAGGGCAATGTTTATTTTCGGTAAATGCCGCACTGCCGGGTGGATGTTAGGATATAACAACAATGAAAGCGGTTACATAAGCATATTTATAAACAATTCATGGAAGAGGGTCTACCAGCTTGGAGCTGATACCAGCTGGCATGATTATGAAATAAAATATAACAAACCGGATCAGACGCTCAGAACATATGTTGACGGAGTATTGACAAACATGTATTCTGATTTTACATATGTAAGTATGGCAGATAATGCCGCGTTTTCAGTCGGTAACGTTGGGTTCTTTGCTCAATACGGTCCACAGACCGTTAATGTATCGTCTTTATGGTTCAAGGGTTCAATAGCGGATATAAAAATATTTTCAAATGCGAACTGTGTTGTAAATTATGGTTTTAATGAAGGCAGCGGACAGGTTGCAAGAGACTCGCTTACTTATTTCTATTCAGATAGATCATACCCGGGTTATTCTACCTGCGGAATATCACACCTGATGCTTGGTTATATGCCCTCGCCGGATAGCTGTGATCCTGAATGGTCGGCTTTTGATAACCCGGTTCAATCAAGATTCAGTCCACTGGGCACTGGTACACAATACTGGTTCAGTAATGGTTCAATGGAATTTTATGCGGAGCATTTTTCGACTGCAATGACAGTTCATAACGGAAACCTGATAAACGGCGGTTACTTTAATCTTGCCGGCGGAAATCCCGCCAGATGCATTGCAAGCTGGAACGGAAGTACGTGGTCTCCGCTTGGCAGCGGCCTGAACCATGAGCCCGTTGGTCTCATTTCTTTTAACGGTGAGCTGTATGCCGGAGGATTTTTTGATTCGGCTGGCGGAGTCCCCGTCAATCATGTAGCAAAATGGAACGGCAGCCAGTGGCAAAACGTTGGCGAAGGATTTAATAATGTTGTAAATACATTTTGCGAATTCAACGGCCGGCTTATAGCCGGCGGCTGGTTTACAAGTTCTGATACGGCAATACTTTCCGCGGTAGCAATGTGGGATGGTGAAAACTGGACCAGAATGGGATCCGGAATGAACGGAACGGTTTATACATTTGCGGTTTTCCGCGGAGAACTTTATGCAGGAGGCTGTTTCAATACTGCTAACGGTCAGCCCGCAAGCGGAATAGCAAGATGGGATGGCAATAAATGGAATCCGGTTGGTACAGGTGTTACAGGCGGCGATAAAACTATATATACACTGGCTGTTTATGATGATGAGTTGTATGCCGGAGGTTCTTTTATCAAAATGGGTGATGATTTCTGTTATAACATAGCAAAATATGACGGCACTTTCTGGCGTCCCTTAGGGAGCGGTGCAGACGGCGCTTACTGTAATGTATCAAGAGGATACATAAATACACTCAAGGTCTGCAATAACGAGCTTTACGCCGGAGGACACTTCAGCAGATTAAATAACGTAACAGCTAATAAGCTGGCAAGGTACAATGGTGTAAGCTGGTGCAGTGTTGAATACGGCGTGGACCTGAGGCCAAAGGCGCTCGAGGTTTTTGGCAATGATCTTATTGTGAACGGAGAATTCTACAGCGCATCAGGTGTGGAGTGCAACAACATAGTAAAGTATACACCAATCAAAAATCTGACGGGCATTGAAAACACAACAGCCCCGGGTACATTTAAGCTTGAACAGAATTACCCGAATCCGTTTAACCCCAAAACAAAGATAGGATTCAGGATAGCTGAAACAGGATTTGTTTCCCTGAAGATATTTGATATTACAGGTAAACAGGTTGCTGTTCTGGCTGAAAAAGATATGCAGCCGGGTTATTATGATTTTGATTTCGATGCGCAGAACCTTGGCAGCGGTTTATATATTTACAGGCTTGAATCAACAGGCAAAGACGGAGCTAAAAATATTGAAAGTAAAAAAATGATACTGATAAAATAAGTTTTCCACCTATATAGTACCTCGTTTTTTCTTCGAGCAGTTTTTTTCTTCATGTTGTTGTTCTTCTCCATTCCCCCGGCCGCCGCAGAAATGCAGCGGCCAATTTTTTTGTATTTACTCCCGTACCGGCCTGCCAGCCTGCTGAACAGTAATTGCTTCGCTCTGTTCAATAAACAGGTGAGCTCATAAATTGCGGATTTATAACTATTTTAATAGGATTTAATATATAAAAAAAAATATTTATTATTATTTGCTAAATTATACAAAAATTGAAAATTTTGGATAAAATTTCTGTTATAGTTCCGGTTTATTACAATGCGGATATCCTGAAGGAAACCCACAGCACTTTAAGCGGGGTCCTCGCCGGACATTCTGCAAAGTTTGATTACGAGATCATCTTGGTTGATGATGGTTCCAAAGATGAATCATACCGCGTTATGCAGGAAATTGCGGCAGCCGATAACAGGGTGAAGCTTGTAAAACTTTCAAAGAACCACGGCGCATATGTAGCTATACTTTCCGGAATGAACTTTGCAACCGGAGATGCAGTGGTTTTCCTTGCGGCAGACCTGCAGGACCCGCCGGAGCTGATACCGCAAATGTATGATGAGTGGGTGCTTGGCAATAAACGCGACCTGGTACTTTGCGTAAGGCAAAGCCGCACAGATCCATTTTTATCCAAGTTATTTTCCGCTGCGTTCTACAAGATCTTCCGCGCGCTTGTGCTCCCCGATTATCCCAAAAAGGGATTTGATATGTTTATGATAAATAAGCAGCAGACTAAAATACTGGTGGATATGGACGAGAAGAACTCTCACTTAACGGTCCAGATAATATGGCTTGGTTTCGGTAAAAGATTTTTGAACTATCACCGCAGGGAGCGTAAGCTGGGAAAATCCAGATGGTCTTTTTTCAAAAGGCTAAAACTTGCCTTTGATACTTTCTTCGGGTTTTCTGCCCGACCGCTGAGGATCGCTTCATTTATAGGTATGCTAACATGGGTTCCGGCATTTTTACTCGCGCTGTACGTCATACTAAGAAAAATTATTATGGATGCCCCGCTGTTTGGCATACCGGCGCTGATAGCCGCGATATTTGTAACAGGCGGACTGATACTTCTCAGTATCGGCATTGTGGGTGAATACCTTTGGCGTAATTTTGATGCGACCAGAAAACGCCCGACATTTATTGTAGAAGAGACTAAAAACATTTAGAAAAAAAGTCCTTGGCGAGGGCGATTTATCGCCCGCGGCAGTCTTTTTGTGACTGCCAAAATCCTTTTAATATCACAACAATATAATTTTAATGATAGAGCTTCCCGTAATACATTTCGATTGCCTTCATTTTTACGGAGACAGACCCTGCAAGCCGAATAAGGAGCATGGCGTATTCTGCGGGAACTGCAGTTATTACGAAAGGGATCAGAGCATCACTGAACCATACCCGTCAATTCCCGCTGCGGAACCGCATACTCATTCCGAAGGTGAAAAAAGGATAATCATAGTAAAACTTGACGCAGTTGGCGATGTACTCCGGACAACATCAATTTTGCCGAGTCTAAAGGAAAAATACACGGAATCAAATATTACATGGATAACAAAAGAACGCTCATACGAGGTACTAAAAGATAACGATATGATCGATGAGATATATTTTACATCAGATGACCTTGGCCACGTATACGGTGATACTTTTGATATTGCATTAAATCTGGATAGCGGAGCTGACAGCTGTGAAATTATGAATTTGATAAACGCTAAGCAGCGTTATGGTTATTATATTGCTAACAAAAAACCGTACCCCGTTAATACGGCTGCAAATGAATGGTACCTGATGGGTGTGAACGATGTTGTAAAAAAACAAAATAAAAAAACGTACCACCAGATAATTCACGAAATTTGTAATTTAAGTTATGAAAACTCCGAGCCGTACATATTTCTGCCGCCGGAAAAAAGAAAACGTTCAGCAGAGCTGAAAGAGAAGTATGGTTTATCGGGGTATAACAGCGTTATACTGGTAAATTTAGGCGGCGGAAACCGCTGGCAGTATAAAAAGTGGACCCGTGAAGGATACACAGCGCTGGTTGATATCTTAAGTGAAAAGTATCCCGATACCGCGGTTGGAATAATTGCGGGCGAGGAGGATATTGATTTCTATAACGATATTGCCTTGGACCTGAAGAAACTTGAGAGAAGCAATGTAGTTTTCTTCGGAACCGAAAATACAATGGAAGATTTTATTTGTATAGTATCGCTTGCGCAGGAAGTTTTCACCTCTGATTCACTTTGTTTTCATATTGCAACAGCGCTTGGCAAATACACCGTTGTGATAGTAGGTCCTACTTCATATACCGAGCTTGATGTGTTTGGCAACGGCAAAGTGATCTATTCGGGTAAGGTTGATTGTTTGTGCTGCTATTTGAATAAGTGTGATAAGAATGTAACATGCATGAATACCCTTAATGCCCGGGAGATCTCTGAATTATTTGGCGTTGTTAACTAAAATATCAAATTGAAAGTAGTTTACTTAACTTCCGAAAGCTACATAGACCACAGCTATACCGTCGCCGGTGAACTCGGGAAACATATTGAACTCAATATTTTCCTGCAGGCAAAGGAAGCGACCATTGAAATTGACCGCTGGTGCAAAAAATTCGGTGCGGAGTTCATTCAGCGCAGACGTTTCCGCAATCCGCTGAGCTTTATGAGTGAAATATTTTTCCTTTTACGGATAAGGAAAATGAAACCTGATGTTGTATGGTTCAACACAATGACGGTTTACCAGGTTTTGCTTGCCGGTATTCTTCTCAGGAAATTCCTTGTGGTTATGCATGATGTTGACCTTCACCCGGAAATTAAGGATAAGCATGGAATGTTCTCTGTCAAAATGACAATGAAGCTTGCCTTAAAAAAAATATGCGCTGCAAGCAAGGTACAGTCAGAAATATTTAAACAGCAGCACGGTTTCAGCCCGCCTGTATTTCAGCTTCCGGTGATAGATTATTACAAAGAAACAGGTGAAACCGCAGAAAAGAACTCTTTGGAGAAAAATTTATCCGGCAAAGTACGGTTTTTTTTCTTCGGCTCGGTTGAAAAATATAAAGGCATCGAAACACTTCTCGATGCCGCCGGAATTCTGCAGAACAAAGGGCTGGATTTTGAACTGAATATTTACGGCAGGATAAAGTATGATAAAGAGGCTATACTTGACAGGATCCGCAATATAGTTAATGCAAGCATTCATGATGAGTTTATTGATTACAGAAAGATACACCAAATTTACAATTCAAATGATGTGCTGATACTGCCTTACAGGCAGGTAACGCAATGCGGTCCGCTGCTGATTGGTTACAGCGAAGGAGTGCCTTCAATATGCAGTGACCTTGCGGGGTTCAGGGAATATATTAACGACGGCATTGACAGCATAATATTTGATAATGCAGCAGCCGGACTTGCAGTAAAAATGGAAGAGATAATAAAAGATCCCGCAATAATTAATAAGCTTTCTAATGGAATTGAAGAAGTTGCTATGAAGAAATTTTCGATGGCGGCTCTTGCAGGAGATTATATAAAGAATTTTAAAAAGTGTATGGCATCATAGAAGCATAAACCGCGAAGAGCGCTAAGGACGCAAAGAGTGTTAAGGATGTGTGACCCCTATGGGGTCAAAATATTTTTAACATTCTATCTATAAATATGTGACCGCTCTGCGGTCAAAAAGAATCTAACTTGTGAACTGGGGATGAGATTCAAAATCGGATCACGATGCGGATTTAGAAAAGCGGGAATAAATAATGAATGCACGAAGCTGACTCCGTCAGGAGTCATACATTTATAAAATAGATTGGTTGAAGGATATCGACTCCATAGGAGTCGAACATAAATATCACGAAAATAATTATATTTCAAATGCCTGAAGATATGGCTATTTTAGCGCTTGTATATTAAAAATCACAACGATTAAATGAAAATACTGGTTACAGGCGGTGCGGGATTCATAGGTTCGCACGTAGTTGACGTACTGATGGAACAGGGTCATACCGTAATTATATACGACCTTGAAGCGCCCGTTTACGGGCAAAAATGCGAAAACATTATTGGCGATGTTAACGATACTGCTAAGTTCAAAAACGCAGCCAAAGGAATTGACGCCATATATCATATGGCGGCACAGGCAAATGTGAATATTTTTTTTAATGAACCCATTGTATCAAACCTGAACACATCGAACTCCACAATTAACGTACTTGAAGCTGCCCGTGAAAACAATGTTGCGCGCGTTTTGCTTTCATCCACTGAGTGGATATACGGAAGCGTGGAAGGTGATGACGATACACAGATCACTGAAGAAACGATATACGCTCAGAACCCCGATCATTTATATACATCATCAAAAATTGCCGCAGAGATGTTCTGTAAGAACTACAAAAATCTTTACGGGGTAAATTATACCATCATGCGTTACGGCATACCATTTGGTGAGCGTGCAAGGGCGGCAACCGTTACTCCGATATTCATAGATAAAATTCTGAAGGGTGAAGAAATTACAATACACGGTACAGGCAGTCAGACACGGCAATTTATTTACGTACGCGATCTTGCCGAAGGCAATGTCAGCTGTTTGAGTTCCGAGGGCGAGAACCAGATCTTTAATATTAACGGCAGGGAAGTAATAAAGGTTATTGATATAGTTACAACACTTGAGGAGATTCTGGGAATAAAAGCAAAGGTGAAGTTCATAGAAGACCGCAAAGGCAATTATAAGGGCAGGTTTATTTCAAGCGAAAAAGCTGAGCGTATGCTTGGCTGGAAGCCGAAGTATACGTACCGTGAGGCGATGGAAAAATATGTAAAGACGGTTGTGGGACGATAAGCCTTCCTCCTTCGGAGTAAGGTTTCGCCACAAGAAGCGTGGCTCAACAAAGAATAATGAACAGTCCCGTTCTGGCGGGACATCGAAAATTTCTCTGTAATTATCTTGTGAGCAATGAGTAAACGTCATAAGTTTGTAAATCAATAATTGAGATACCCGCCTAAAGCGGGTTTGATGAAAAATGAATAAAGTATTAGTAATTGGCGGAGCGGGATATCTTGGAGCGGTGTTGACAGACAGGCTCATACATGAAGGCTATCCCGTAAGGATACTGGACAGCTTTATCTATGGTAAACGTTCAGTGGAAAAATATGCCGGTGATAAGAGAGTTGAAATAATAGAGGGTGATATACGGAATATTGAAACCGTAAATCTTGCCATCCGTGACTCAGGCAGCGTTATATTGCTTGCCGCTGTTGTTGGCGATCCCGCCAGCAAAGCAAGACCCGAGCAGACAGTTGAAACGAATTTTCTTGCCGCACAGGTTGTGGCGTCATCAGCAAAGCTTGCGGGTATCAGCAAGTTTATATATGCCTCTACATGCAGCGTGTACGGAGTTGGAAGTGATATACTTGATGAAGAAGCTCCGCTGAATCCCGTGAGCCTGTACGCGAAGACAAAAATATCCAGCGAAGAAAGTATAATGGGTATTGCTGACGGGAATTTTAAGCCTGTGATAATGCGTATGTCAACGTTGTACGGCTGGTCTCCGAGAATGCGTTTTGACCTGGTTGTAAATACTATGACGATGACCGCTTTCACTGAATGCAGGATAAATGTTTTTGGCGGTAACCAGTGGCGTCCGCTGCTATCACTGCCTGATGCAGCAGAAGCGTACCTGAAGGTACTCCAGCTTGAGCAATCAGCAGGAAGGATCTATAACGTAGGTTCAGAAGAACAAAATTATATTATAGCTGATGTTGCTAATCTTGTTGCAAAGGGAATTAAAGAAGCAAGTGGTAAGGATATTCCCGTGAACATTGAAGGCGAGAGCGTTGATGCACGCGATTACAGGGTATCGTTTAAAAAGATACAGAACGAGCTTGGTTTTATGGTAAAGCACTCCATAAGCAGCGCAGCTGCGGAAATATGGGGTAAGCTTGAATCAAAGGAGATTAAAGACCCGAAGCAGAAGGTTTATTACAACCATTATTTTGATCCGAGTGAAGAATTGATAGGGTGAAAACAATTATCAATTATCAATTATCAATTATAAATGAGCAATTGAACTCCCTTCTTTGGGATAAGGTTTCGCCACAAGAAACGTGGCTCAACAATGAACAATGAACAATAGTTAACTAGAATTTGGTTTTAGCTCCGTAGGAGCGTTATGTTTGCCCGCCTTAACAAGCAAAGCGAAGGAAGGTAGGATTTGAATAGCATGATTTTAGAGCTCCGTCAGGAGCGAAATGTAATTGTTTCCAAAAACAATAATTATATAATATGAATTTTTCAATCGGGTTTGATAAAAGAGATTTGCCGAAGGTGCACGAGGCATTTGATAAAATTGTCGCATCAAACAAATGGACAGAAGGCTATTACACTGAGTTGTTTGAAAACAAATGGGCAGATATGAATAAGCTCGGCTCAGTTGCATTTTCAAGCTGGGCGGGCGCTGCGCTTGCAGCCCTGGATTTCTACAACCTGAAAGGCAAAACCGTGTTGTGTCCCTCAAACACATTTATGGCAACTCCCCTGGCAACACTGCAGGCGGGAGCCGAAGTGCAATTTGTTGACTGCAATAAATTTGACCTGTGCATGAGCTTTGATGATATGAAAGCCAAAGCTGAAAAGTATAAACCCGCTGCAATATGGGTAGTGCATATTGGGGGTCATTTAGCATTTGAAATTGAAAAAATTGCAGCATACTGCAAAGAGAATAATATCATACTGCTTGAAGATTGCGCGCATGCGGCGGGCGCATCGTGGAACGGTAAAAATCCGGGTGAGTGGGGCGATGCGGGATTTTATTCATTTTATGCCACAAAGACTGTTACAACCGGTGAGGGCGGTATGCTTGTATCAAAACATAAAGATGTGATAGAGCATGCTAAAAAATTCCGCAACTACGGCAAGTTTGATTATGTGGTGCGCGGGCTTAATTACAGGATGACGGAATTCCAGGCGGCTATTGGCGCAATCGAAACCGACAGACTTAAGGAAATTATTGATTTTAAAAATGATTATGCGCTAACACTTGACCCACAATACAACAACCGTATAAAACTCCCCGATGGAATGATCTCTGGATACTACAAGTATATAGTGTTTGATCCGATCGAGAAATCAACCGGCAAGGTTTACGATGAGCAATGCCACCGCATATTAAAGCATGATGTTGAATTGCCCAACAGCGACTGGGTTGCGGGTAATCACTGGTGCGTGCCGATATATTATAATCCATAATTTTGTCATACCCGCGAAGGCAGGCAAAGAATAATAAATGAATCTGCAGGATATAGATAATTATTACGATTACACCCCGGGCAGCGTAGATTTTTCCGGGTATGATAGAGGCGGACCCAACAAAATTCCGTACGGATATTTGGGGCTTTACCTGATACTTTCTATCGTAATGTGTTACCTGTATCATAAAAAAATTGTGGCAGCCGCTGACTGGAACGCTCCGAACAGCCTTAATGCAGTTGCGACGTTTCAAACTTCAAAGCCATACCAGTTCCGCCTGCTTATGCCGGTAATATTCGATTTTTTCAAGCCGCTTCACGCACTGTACGGCAAGTATCTTTATAACGCGTGGAATGTTACCGCTGTTTTTATGATCCAGGTTGTTTATTATAAATTGTTGTGCGGATATTTCAGGAACAAAAAACGGCTCTTGTGGGCAGCACCCGTGATATTGTATCCGATCTTATTTAATTACATAATACTCAACCAGTCGTTTCAGTATTATGATTTTACGGCTATTCTTTTTTTTACTATTGGTTTGTATTACATACTGAACCAAAGAACAATTGCTTTTTTTATTATATTTATTATTGCTGTAATTAATAAAGAAACGGCGGGTTACCTGATATTTGCCTACCTGCTGTTCAACTACAAAAACCTGTTCACTAAAAAAGTGATAATCAATACTTTTATACTTGGAGTATTTTTTATTGGATACAAACTTCTGCTGAATTACATTTTCCGGAATAACCCCGGGGATAGTTTTGAGATTGGTTATCATGAGAACATAAGAATAGTAAAACAGCTTTTCAGCAATACTGTTTACATCAAACACCTTGTTTTTAATTTCGGAGGATTGTACATTTTTGTCATCCTTCTGTTTATAACAGGCGCATGGCGCAAATATCCGGATAGACGCAAGGTGTATATGAACCTGGCGATTGTGCCTTATTATATTTTGGGGATCTACATAACTTATATTACGGAAGTACGTGTTTACACTGAACTTATCCCAATGATAACAACATTGTTTTTGCTTTATATCAGCACATTTAAGTTCTTTCATCTTGAGCCATGGGCATTACAGCAAAAAAAGCAATCATAAAATAATTTTTAATTTTCAATTTCTGTAATTTGAATACGGATCAAAATATTAAGAAACAGCAAACAAATGATAATAGCCGGACGAAAACAGAAAACCGGGTGAAATCAGAAAGCCAGACGAAAACTGAAAGCCAGGTAAGTTTTGATGATTATATAGAAACATATAGAACTGAAGTTGATGAATCGATCGGTTTCATTGGGCAGGATACTGATTTCTTTATTGAAATAAAAGCTGACTTACTGCTGAAACTTGCCCGGAAGAATTTTGGAACGATTGATAATATAAAAGTACTTGATATCGGCAGCGGTGTTGGACTTGTTGACCGTTTTTTGAAATCAGAATTAAAACAACTCTACGGTGTTGATGTTGAAGAAGGCGTGGTTGAAAAAGCGAAAGTCAATAATCCTGAAGTGAATTATCAGTTATATGACGGCGCGAAGCTTCCGTTTGAAGATAATACTTTTGATATGTGTTTTGCAGTAAACGTAATGCATCATGTGCCGCCGGATATGTGGGAAAATTTTTCGCGGGAAATGTACCGGGTTTTAAAACCCGGCGGCATAGCCGCGGTGTTTGAGCATAATCCGTGGAACCCGCTTACAAGACTTGCTGTGGCAAGATGTGAATTTGACCGCGATGCTGTTCTTCTTAACCACGGGAAAATAAAAAAACTGTTCAAAGGCGCGGGGTTAAAAGTTATTGACGATTCATATATAGTTTTTTTTCCGTTTCAGGCAAAACTTTTCAGGAGCATTGAAACAGCATTAGGCTGGCTTCCCATTGGTGCGCAGCATTACGTAACCGGCAGAAAGTAAAAAATAAACACGCAGCGTAGTTGATTTTATCAGCCGGCTTTAATTAACGTTTATGATACCTTGTTTAAAATACCTTTATAGTATAGCATTATTTTAGTATTTTAATACACAGAATCAGTTCTGGAAGTGAACAAAATACAGTAACTAACATTAATATCTTTTAAGTTTTCAGGGGGCAAACATAACCAGTAAGACCGAAATACAGAATCCTGTAATAAGTGTTGTTACTGCTGTATATAATTCAGCCGGGTATCTTGAAGAATTTTTATCCAAATGTACTGCTGCGCTGAAGGATACAAACTGTGAAAGATTTGAAATTATCTTTGTGAATGACGGCTCGCCGGATAATTCGCTGGAAAAATTATTCGAATTAAAAAAAAGCTACCCTCATATAATTATAATAGATCTTTCAAGGAATTTCGGACACCACTACGCGCTTTTTGCGGGTATTTCGGCCGCAAAAGGCGATTATGTATTCCTTATCGATTGTGACCTGGAAACAAGCCCTGATGTTCTGCCAGGTTTCCTGGATGAAATAAAGAGGACCGGAGACGATGTTGTGTATGGCTATCAGGAGCAGAGAAAAGGCGGTGCATTCGAAAAAATATCAGGCAACCTCTTCTGGAAAATATTTAACTTGCTTAGCGAAACCAAGGTATCAAAGAATATACTTACCGAAAGAATACTTTCACGCAAATATGTTGATTCACTGCTTGAAATGGGTGATAAAAATCTTTTTCTTGCAGGTATGATGAACTGGCTGGGATATGATCAGAGAGGAATACCGGTAAAGAAGATAAAAAGAGAGGGAAGAAGCAACTATTCTTTCATGAAGAAGATATCACTTGCGGTTAATTCAGTTACATCATTTTCACCCGCGCCGCTGAAAGGTATCTTTTACATGGGGCTTGTCATAACTCTATTCAGTTTATCATTTGCGGGGTATATAGTAATAAACAAAATACTCTTTCCCGATGAAATTTCCCTGGGGTGGACCTCAATTCTTGCATCAATAAGTTTTTCACTGGGCATCATAACGCTTTGCCTTGGTATTATAGGTATTTACCTTTCCAAAATATTCAGCCAGGTGCAGAACCGGCCTCTTTATTTTATTAAAGATATTCACAGGTAATTAATTTAATTCTGAATAATTTACAGAAATTCACCGGAAGGAAATGTCAACAACTGAAGAAAAAACCATAAATTACCATGCTTTTGTAGATGAAGAACTTGGTAAGATGGGACTTAAAATGGAGCTTATTACTGAAGATCTGATGAAAAAGGATCTCAGGAAATTCTCAAAGTTCATAAACGATTCATTTGAAGAATATTACGAAATTTACAGGTGGCGCAAGCATGCAGATGATGATTACCTGCTGAACCCGCTGACGGATAAGTTTAAATTCAGTTTTTGCATCAAAGATAGAAATGATAATCTTGTTCTTGCTGATTTTGCATCTGTGACAGACGGCAAAATAAATCACCACATAATTTTTACCTCAAAAGAGTACCGCGGTAAAAACCTGGCGAAATATCACAGTATAAAGCTATGCCAAACAGCGCTTGAAAATAATTATAAGGAGCTTATTGGTTATTTTTCGAGGAAAAATAACAGGTCTATTATTCTTCACCTGAAACTCGGGTATGAGATCTCACATATTCGGGAAGACGGCTTAATAATAAGCAGCGCTGATATAAAAACGGTGCTTGAAAGCGCATATAAAATGTTAACGGAATCCAAAGCATAAACCGAAGATACTTCTAAAGTGTAATCCGGGACTGATTTATACAAACGCCGCAAAAAAAGCATAAAACACTAAATGAAATTTCTTAATATAAAGTTTCCCAATGAAAGATCCCCTTCTCTTATCATACATATTTATTATTTAATGATAGCAATTACCTTTACATACCTGTATTACCATAAATTTGTTCAGGGCGCTGATTTTCTGAACCCAACTTCACCCGGCGGTATTATTGCTGTTGCGAATTTTGATTCTGTTAAACCCATACAGCTGAGGATACTGATACCAATGATATTTAAGGCCCTTTCAATGCTGCAGCTTGTTCCCCCGAAGCTGCTTTTCTTTTTTATCAATACCGGGCTTGCGTACTTAATTTTATTTTCATTCTATTTCCTTCTTGGCAGGTATTTTAAGAGCAAAGCAATGAATTGCTGGCTTGCACCGATAATTATTTACCCAATGATATGGAACCTTGTAATAATGAACGGGCAGTTCTTTTACATGGATTTCGCGCTCCTGCTTTCAATGATAGTGGGATTTTATTTTATTGCTGCCAAAAAACCCAACCTCCTTTTATTAACATTCTTTATAGGGATGTTCAATCATGGCGGCGTTGTGTATCTTATAATAAGTTATTTACTTTTCAACTACCGGGATCTGTTCAAAATTAAGACAATTATTTATTCCGCTGCAATGGTCGTTATCTTTTTTGGCGTGATCTATGCAATTAGTTCTTTTCTCCCAAAGGATGCTGCAGGGCAGAACATTGGTAATAATTCTATGAGGAATTTCAACCTTTTATTTGAGCACCCGCCTCACTTGCTTCTCAGAGACCTGTTCTTCAATTTCGGGGGCCTTCATTTTATTGTACTGCTGTTTGTAATTAAAGGTTTGTGGAAAAGGTTTAAAGGCCCGCTGCTGTATGTAAACCTTTTAATAATACCGTTCTTAATTTCCATGTTCTTCACTTTCAGTATAGAAGAAATGAGGAATTACTCGGTTATAATTCCCAATGTTGTTCTGCTCAGCCTGATGTTCCTCAGTACTTTCGATAATAACTTCTTGAGACCAATTGATACCGAGGGCAACGAGATCCCCGTGGGGAGACATGATAAAAAATGAAGAAGAAGGTTGCAATAATACAATCAAACTATATTCCATGGAAGGGGTACTTTGATATCATAAATGACTCTGACCTGTTCATATTTTATGATGACGTTCAATTTACCAAAAATGACTGGAGAAACAGGAACAAGATAAAATGCGATGGCGGGACAATGTGGCTATCTGTACCCGTTGGGCAGGAGCTTAACAGGAACATCAATGAAGTTACCATTAAACAGGGCGTGTGGGAAAGAAAACATTTTAAAAACATGGAACAGTACTACCATAAGGCCCCGTATTTTAATAATTACAAAGAGTTCTTTGCCCATGTTTACCTTGAAAGAAAATGGGAAAACTTAAGCGAGCTGAATCAATTTCTAATTAAAAAAATTGCCACAGACTTTCTTGGTTCAAAAGCAATTTACGATAATTCCGAGAACTATAAACCCGAAGGCAAACGCCTGGAGCGTTTGCTGGATCTCATTAAAAAATGCGGAGGCGAGGTTTATATATCGGGACCCTCGGCAAAAAATTATATAGATGAAGAAGAATTCAAAAAATGCGGAGTGGATATTGAGTTTAAAGATTATTCATCATACCCGGAGTACATGCAATTCTACCCGCCGTTTGAACATTATGTAAGTATAATTGATCTTTTGTTCAATACCGGTCCGGATGCCGCTTACTATATCTGGGGTTGGAGGGAAGATAAAAAATGAAATACCCGTTCAATAAGCCTTTTTTAACCGGCAAAGAAAAGGATTACATCATACAGGCGGTTGAAACCGGAAAAATATCCGGTGACGGCAAATTCACAAAGCTATGTCATGAATTCTTTGAAGAGCGCTATGGCTTCAAAAAAGCTATGCTTACCACCTCATGTACCGATGCGCTTGAAATGAGCGCGATACTGCTTGATTTTAAACCGGGCGAAGAAGTTATAATCCCATCTTTCACTTTTGTATCAACAGCAAACGCATTTGCCATACGCGGGATAAAGATAGTTTTCGCCGATAGCGAATCCGCGGGCCCGAATATTGACGTTTCCAAAATTGAAGAACTTATCACTCCTGCTACAAAAGCCATAGCAATTGTACACTACGCCGGCATTGCCTGTGATATGGAGCCGCTGATGAAACTGACCGAAAAACACGGTTTGCACCTGATAGAAGACGCGGCGCACTCAATCGATTCTTTTCATAAAAACAAACCGCTAGGTACATTTGGCAGCCTTTCGGCATTCAGTTTCCATGAAACCAAGAACGTAATTTCGGGTGAAGGCGGTATGCTTGTTCTGAATAACCCGGGCCTGGTTAACAGGGCTGAAATAATCCGGGAAAAAGGAACTAACCGCTCAGCCTTTTTCCGCGGTGAAGTTGATAAATATAATTGGGTAGATATTGGCTCATCCTTTCTGCCTTCAGATATCATTGCGGCTTTTCTTTACGCGCAGCTTGAAAACCTGGATATGATACAGAAACGAAGGATCTCTATCTGGGAGCAGTATTACGAATCGTTGAATGGGCTTGCGGGAGATGGTTTTTTCACGCTTCCGGTTATACCGGAATACGCAATGAATAACGGGCATATGTTCTATATGATATGCCGCTCGTTGACCGAAAGGCAGGAATTGATAGAGTATTTAAAGAAAAATGATATTCTCCCTACGTTTCATTACCAGAGTCTGCACAAGTCACCGTATTTTAAAGATAAACATGACGGCAGGGAACTGCCCAATTCGGATTTGTTCAGCGAAAGACTGCTGAGGCTCCCGCTGTATTACGAGCTTTCTGACGATGGGGTAAGTTTTATTTCTTCTAAAATTAAGGAATTTTTCTACGCAAGAAAGTGAGCCTTCCTTAATGATTGCGGAATATAAGTAATAAATGAAGGTACTATACGTTAGCTCAAATGGCGGGATACATGACTACAGGTTCCTGAAAAAACTTGTGGAAGACCACGAGGTTTTGTTCCTGCATTATGCAGCAGGAGAGATTATCAGCGAAATTGATTCACTCGATCATTTGCAGATCATTTCCAAAAAGCCGGCGTTCCGTTCAATGCCGCTTCTTAGCGAGCGCTCGCATTTTAAACAGATTGTGAAGGAATTTAAACCTGATATTATACACTCAGGTTACGTATGGCAGGTTGGCATACTTACGGCAATTTCAGGATTCCACCCGCATCTATCGATGCCGTGGGGCTCTGATATTCTGACTGAGCCGGATATAAGCTTTATCCGCAGGCTACTGGTGAAGAAAGTGATGAGAACATGCGACCATGTACAGTGTGACGCTGAGTTCGTGAAAAAAAAGATCATTGACGATTACGGTTTACCGGCTGAAAAGATTACAGTTTTTCCGTGGGGAATTGATCTGGAGCAGTTTAAAAAAACTGATAAGCAAAGCGCCCGCGAGAAGTTAAACCTTGATAAAGATAAATTCATTGTTATATTCAACCGGCATTTTGAGCCGGTATACGGAGTTGATTGTTTGCTTGATGCTTTCCGTAATTTCTGCAAAGATAAAAACGATGTGCTGATGATAATGCTTTCAGACGGTTCCGGTAAGGTTGATGCCTTAAGATACATTACAGAAAGTAACCTGGATGAAAAGATACAGGTATTAGGCAGAGTGCCAAATAGTGAGCTGCCCGCATTTCTGAATGCCGCCGATGTTTATGTTTCTTCTTCACTTAGTGACGGCACATCACTTTCATTGCTGGAGGCAATGGCGTGCGGTAAAGGACTGATAGTGACGGATGTACCCGCGATAAAGGAATGGGTATCTGAAGTGAACGGGCTGATAGTTAAGCGCGGAAGCGCGGAAGAACTCAGGGGTGCGCTGGATAAATATTACAACAACAGGGCAATGATAGAAGAACATGGCTCTGCAAACTTAAGCTTAGCTCTTCAAAAAGCTGACTGGGATGAAAATTATAAAAAGCTGAGCGCGATTTATGGAAATTTAGTCCATACAGAAAAATAAAATATCATATCATAAAGAAAAAAATAAAAAAGAGAGCCGGAAAAAAGACCGGCAGGATCAATATAGCATGCATTGCTGGCGCGCGTCCTAATTTTATCAAAATAGCTCCGTTGATAAACGAACTAACGAAAGTAAAACAGTTTGATGTGACGCTTATACATACGGGGCAGCATTATGACAGTTCAATGAGTGATATTTTTTTCAAAGAGCTCAATATCAAAAAACCTGATGTGAGCATAATATCCGGCTCAGGTTCGCACGCAGTGCAAACGGCGAAGATCATGACCGGACTTGAGAATATCTTCACTGCAAACAGACCCGGACTTGTGATAGTGGTAGGCGACGTAAATTCAACTTTGAGCGCGGCAATGGTAACATCAAAGATGGTGATTCCGCTGGCGCATGTTGAAGCCGGACTGAGATCTTACGATAAAAAAATGCCCGAAGAAGTGAACAGGATTGTTACCGACAGACTTTCAGATTACCTTTTCACGCCTTCGGCTGATGCGAATAAAAATCTCGCAAAAGAGGGCATCGATAAGCGGAAGATCTTTTTTACCGGTAACATTATGATAGATACACTTAAAAAATTCATAAAAGGCTCAAAACCTCAGGATATTCTAAAAAAATACGGACTTAAGAAAAATGAATTCTGCCTTGTAACCATGCACCGTCCATCAAATGTTGATGATAAAGCCGTGCTTGGCAGGCTTGCCCGGGCTATCAGGGAAATTTCAGAAAGTGTAAAAGTTATTTTCCCGGTGCACCCCAGAACATCACAGAAGATAAAAGATTTTAAGCTTGAAAAATATTTCTCTACCCCCGGTATTTTGCTTACAGAACCGATAGGTTACATTGAAACGATAGCGCTCACATCTACGGCAAAGCTTGTTGTCACCGATTCCGGCGGGCTGCAGGAAGAATCAACATACCTTAAAGTGCCGTGTTTAACCATGAGGGAAAACACCGAGCGCCCGGTTACTGAAACTGAAGGAACAAATACCATTATAGGTACAGATACAGGACTGCTTCTGAGAAAATTCAGGCAAATAATGGCGGGCCGGTATAAGAAAGGCAGACTTCCGAAATACTGGGACGGCAATACCGCAAAACGTATCACCAAAATACTTCAGCGTAAACTTTTGCAGAGATAATTATGATATGGTTTGATCTGGATAACTCACCCCATGTACCGCTTTTTTTGCCTGTGTTTACAGAGCTGAATAAGCGCGGCATAAGTTACGATGTAACAGCCCGTGATTTTGCGCAAACGCTTGACCTGTTAAAAATGTGGGATGTACAGCATACTGCTATTGGCGCACATGGCGGAAAAAGTAAGATCAAAAAAATAATCAATCTCTTTCAGCGGAAAGCGGAGCTAAGTAAATATATAAAAGGTAAATACCGGAATAATGTAAAACCTGCTCTTGCGGTAAGCCACGGCTCCAGAACACAGCTTGTTGCTTCAAGATCGCTTGGCATAAAAACATTGTTAATGATGGATTATGAGTTCACCGAAACACGAATATTTAACCGCTACGCGGATGTGATCCTTGCCCCCGTATTTATCCCAAATGAAAGGTTCAGCTCAAACGGTATAGACCTAAAAAAAGTAATAAGGTATAACGGGTTTAAAGAAGAACTGTATTTATGTTCATTTGCCGCTTTACCGGATTTCAGAAAGTCAATTGGCGTAGATGAAAATGAAGTGCTGGCTGTCGTTCGTCCGCCGGGAATGCTTGGCAATTACCACGATAGCAGAAGTGAAGAATTGCTTATACATGCGCTGAACCATTTAAGTTCACACAAAAATTGTGTTGTACTCATCACAAGCCGTTCGCAGAAGGACAGGGATTATATTAATGCCAATGTCAGCAAGAAAAACAACATCCGTTTCCTTGAAAAGGCTGTTGACGGGCTTGAGCTTGTAAGCACGGCTGATATTGTTTTAAGCGGCGGCGGCACTATGAACAGGGAATCCGCGCTGCTTGGCACGAAGACATTCAGCATATTCACAGGAAAAAGGCCATACCTGGATGAATACCTTGCTGAACTGGGCAGGCTCAAATTCATAGAAACAAAACAGGAAATTGAAAGTATTGCAGTTGAGCGTATTACGGAAAAGGTGTCATATGAGTTCAATAAAAATATTGTGAATGATGTGACGGATATAATTGCAGAAACAGCGGGTATGAAGAAATGAATAAGCTCTTAATGCTTCATGGCGCCATTGGCGCAAAAGACCAATTAGCAGGTTTAAAAGAATTGTTAAGTACAGGTCTTGAAGTTCACACACTGAATTTCTCAGGTCATGGCGGAAGTGATATTCCTGAGGAGCCGTTTACAATGGATCTGTTTGCCGGTGATATAATTACTTATCTTGATAAAAATGAAATAAGTGAAATAAATATTTTTGGTTACAGCATGGGCGGATATGCCGCACTGTATGCAGCTCTGAATAATCCCGGCAGGATATCAAAGATCTTTACACTTGCAACAAAGTTTGAGTGGACCGTTGAAATAGCCGAGCGTGAAGTTAAGATGCTTGATGCCCGGAAGATGAAAGCTAAAGTCCCCAAGTTTGCCGCTGAGCTTGCAAAAAGGCATGGTGAAAGTAACTGGGAAACGGTTTTGGAAAAAACCATTGAAATGATGAGAGGGCTGGGAAACAATAACATATTAAACTCAGAGAAATTAGAACAGATTAATAACGAAGTGCTGGTTGGAATTGGCGACAGTGATAAAATGGTATCACTTGAAGAAACTATAGCGGCATTCAGAACATTGCCGAACGCGAACCTGCTTGTTATACCTGCAACTCCTCACCCTATAGAGTTGGTTGAAAGCACAAGGCTGGCTGCGGAGATAAAAAAGTTTCTAGGGTGAACTAAAACGGGCATTTATACTTTGTTTCTTAATCAAATTCGGAAGTTTTACTTCTTCAATTATTTTATACACATGAAAAACTACCGGGAAATTTGATGGCAAATTTAATGATGTAAAACTCTAATTGTTAATTATTAATTAATATTAGTTTAAAACATGGCAGAACCGTTAAAGAACATGTATAATAAACCTTACCTCGAAAAATTTGCAGGAGTTTTCAAAGAAATTTATCCCGGGTTTGACACTAAAAAATTCCTGAAGCTTGTTTTTGATAATGAGTGGGATAGCAGAGAGCTCAAACAGCGTATGAGTCACATTGCGCGTTCATTAAATGAAGTATTGCCGGGTGATTACAGGAGGAACATTTCAATTCTGAAAAAGGCTGTACCGCATTTTAAGGGATTTCTATCTATGATATTCCCCGATTACGTTGAGCAGTTCGGGCTTGAAGACCCTAAAATATCAGTCCCAGCGCTGGAGCTTTTCACACAATATGGCAGCAGTGAATTTGCAGTAAGGCCCTTTATAATAAGGTATCCCAAAATATTAACGCCCGAAATATTGAAGTGGGCAAAGCATAAGAACCATCACGTTAGACGGTTTGCATCAGAAGGCTCGCGGCCGCGGCTGCCGTGGGCAATCGCATTGCCGGAGTTCAAACGCGACCCGAGACCGGTATTGAAAGTATTGGAACTGCTGAAGAATGATGAATCAGAGTACGTGAGGAAGAGTGTCGCAAATAACCTGAATGACATTTCAAAAGATAACCCGGCGATTGCCTATGAAACCGCAAAAAAATGGTACGGAAAAAATAAAAACACTGACTGGATTGTTAAACATGGTTTGCGGGGATTGCTTAAGAAAGGTAACAAAGCTGCGCTTAAGCTCTTTGGATGGCATGGCTCCGAAGGAATTGAAACAACAGGCTTTAAGCTAAACAGTACGAAAATTCAAAACGGCGGGAAGCTTGAATTTTCATTTTCAATTAAACCCATTAAGCCTGTTAATGAGAACGTAAGACTTGAATATACGATTGATTTCATTACGTCATCAGGGAAAACAAGCCGTAAGATATTTAAAATTACCGAAGGTAAGTTTGAAAAGGGTAAAACATTCAACTTTGCAAAGAAGCATTCATTCAAAGATCTTACCATACGGAAACATTTTAAAGGCAGGCATAATATTGCAATTGTAGTTAACGGGGAAGAGGCAGCAAAAAAATATTTTGATGTTGTTTAGTTTGTACTCTGAGTGCAAGTTAGTGCAGTATTTTGGCTGAATCTAAATGGACGGGATTGTAAAGTGAATCAAACTTACTGCGGTTACCGCTGAATACATTGAGATCGACCAAACCCGATATTCCTTTAACCAGACCTTTATCAGAGTGCTGCCAGAAGCTCCAGCTTCTGCCATCTGAAAATTGAGGAGTGTCATAAATATCCCTTATCCAGAATTCATATTCGGTAAACCCTGATTTCAGGTAATTATCATAATTTACATAGTCAGTATATATTCCAGGTTTTTTCCTGTAGTGTTTTTCAAGTTCCTTTAAACATGTGTATATTTCTGAAACGATCTGGCTGTGAGTTTTTTCAGTTTTCAGATCCGCAGGCAGTTCAATATCAAGCACGGGAGGCAAGCTCACGCTCATTTTTGGGACATTTGAAATAAAATTGTATGCCTGCTTCACCGGGTCTTTTGAAGCGAGGTAATAATGATATGCTCCAACCTTTAAGCCTATTCTTCGCGCATTCAAGAGATTATGTGCAAACAGGCTATCCCGGAAGTTCTCGCCTTCGGTTGCCTTAATATAAACGAATGTAATATCTTCTTCAGATACATCATCCCAGTCTATGCGGCCCTGGTGATGGGAGACATCAATGCCTCTTATGGGGTAGGTTTCCTTTGAAGGCCGGTTGGAACCAAGGTCACCGCAGGATAAAAATGTGATGATCAGACCAAAAGCAATAAAATATCTCTTTATGTTATTTTTCATGGTCAAAATGTCAACTGTATCAGAATTTTTATTTTCTCAATTCAAAGATCCTCACGTTATCATAGGTTGATTTGTGACACGATACACATGCTTTGCCGTTTTTACTTACACTGTATTCAACTTCGCCTGTAGGTGAGTATTCAGCCCACAGCCAGTCCTTATTTGAATTAGGCGCGCCTTTTAGTTTTACCATAGCGGCAAGAATTTCAACCGCTCCGGTTTTTTCCGAGTAAATTTCTTTGATGATGATGGAAGAATCCGGGAACGAAACTCCTTTGGGAAGATGTCCATCCTGATTCAGCACATCTGCAGCTTTTTTGTTGAACCTGATGCGCATGAAATTATCATGAGCGCGCTCGGTTTCTTCGGTGGTCGGCAGAATTTCAGGGGAGTTTTGGTAATACAAATAATCCTTTTCAGAACTTATCCATTTATACAGGTTTTCATCCTCAGCAGTCTTTTTTGGCGAGAACAGGAAGATGTATCCGGTAATTGCAAAAGCAATAAAAATAAAAATAAGGTTTTGGATCAATTTTCTGTTTTTCATAATTTGATCAATATTTTATTTATTGAAATTCCTGTTTAATCCATGAACCAGTATCCGTAATACGGTGTTAAACGGAATGCTGCAAAAATAAGCAAATAAAACCCTGCCGCGTAAATATATTTCAGATCAAAACCGTTTTTGATGGAATCAATTACGGCAAATGCAAGAGGTATCAGTATCAGTATAAACGCTAAAAGGAAAAACAGCATAGCCCCGCCATTCCATATTACATTAATATCAGTATATGGTATCAGTGATTTCGGGTCATACAGAGACGAAGTACCCGAAGAGAAAACATACTGCAAACCGTTCGCCCAGTATGGTGTGCAGAGCCACCCTATGCATATTACTGCAAGAAGAATAAAATAATTCAGTATTTTATCTGCCGCCGCCGAGTTTTTGCTAAGAGCGGATTTTAGAAAAATCACTATTGCCGATATAGTTAATATCAGCCCGGGATAGATCAGCAAACGGCGAAGCCAGTTAAGCCCGTCAGGGTATGGATTGAGTTCAGCAGGTCCCACAAAATTATCAACCACAACGGGCCCGGTGATAAATATTAAACTCAATACAGCAGTAATAATTACCGCGGCAAGTATCACAATCAAAGATATAGTACTTATATGAAATTTGGATCTATTCATTTGAGAGAAGTTATATTCAGGTAAATTAAAAAGAAACTTCTGCCTTATGTTCAATTCTTAATACAGAACTTTGGGCATAATATCTTTTGTATTTTTCCCTTATAGTGTCAATTGAAGCTGAAAGTTCCGGTGTCATTTTATTAACAGCCATTACAATCCGCGAATTTTCTTTTATAACATCGTTATTTTCATTTAGCCATCTGCCACGGCTATCTAACGTTGTGAAACCAGAGGAGAATACTTTAACTATCACAGAATCTTCAAATGCATTCCACTCTTCCTGCGTTACAATACCGCCTGTATTTTTTGTCATGCCAAAGTATAGTTCGGTTTGAGTCCACCCGCTGTTAGCCGGCATAAAAGCATAAAATAAAACGGCTGCGAACGCAGCGATTAACAATATGGAAAGAATTTGTTTCTTAGTCATATATTCAATCATCTAATAAAAAAGTTAAACGTTTTCGAAAATACTTTCTGAAGAATTACAGGAATCCCCTGATGGTAAATATTATACTTACCGCACAAACGCGCAGCCTGCAGAAAGGTTGGCGCGCCATTTGGTTTTGTTTTCCTGTTGTTGAGTTTCACGGGTGACAGTATTTAATATGGTTTGCCCGGGCTGTGCCATTATATCCTGAATAGAATTTTCAATCGCCTTTTTTATTCAAAACCTTCAGCCGGCTCATATGTCATAACCAGCCATTTTTCGGTTTCCATTTCAAGCTGAATGCCGTTTCTTATATATGGCTTTTTTGCCGTAAGTTCACTGAAAACCCTGTTCATAATCGTATTTGGATTCTTGCGGTACATAATTATGCCTTTAGGGTTCTTCTTCATAAATGATTTTATTTCAGCCGTTAGCCCATCTTTATCACTTGGGATATTATAGCCGCTTATCATGACTTTTTCAGGCGGCGCGAGTTTTGTACGGTAAGGCACATAAAATATGCTCGAGGCATTATCATCAGCGTCAAATATCAGGGCGGGGTATTTATCGATGTAATGATCAACAAAGTATATCAGCTTATCAGTTTCTTCGGGTTCATCGGCAGTTACTATGAACTGAATTATTTTGGGGAATAGTTTATTGTATTTTTCAGGTACAAATTCTTTGACATATGAAAGAGGAATGCACGAAAGTATCACTACAGAAGCCACGACTGATTGCAGAATACCGGAGCGTATTTTTGTGAGATCGGTATTCAGGCCGGCAGCAACAAGCACCGGGGCAATAAAGTACATCAAATACATATAATGGGTTGTATGGTATATTGCCGATTTGGCACCCGCCGCGCCGTTCACCAGTGCCGGAGCAAGTATGGGGATGAGTAAGGTTATTAAAAATATTTTCGGGTAACCCCGGTAAAAATATATAATACCTTTGATAAAATAATAAAAAAGTATTACCGTTAATCCAAGCACAATGAAGTAATACGGCAGAAAAAAGCCCTTAAGACGCAGGCCAAGATTCAGGCCGTGAATATTGATACTATCTGTATACTGGTCTGCTGAATTGAATGTTTTGAACGGTTCACCGTAAATTGCGTAACTAACCGCTATCCAGATAACCTGGAATATCAATGATAACCCTATATAGTAACAGCACCCGTTCCTTCTTGTCAAAAACGCAAGAATGCACAATGGCACGATCATAAATATCGCTTCAGGCCTGGATGCAAGGGCAATGAATGAAAAGATACCCGCAACTATAAAATACATTACACTCTTATCCGATGCCAGTGCCTTGATGAAATAGTACAGCATAATGCACGCAGCGGCAAGATAGGTCTGCTGCGCATAGGGCTCAAAGTTGAGCCGGAATATAACAGGGTTTAATGTTACGATAATGAATGAAAGCAGCGCCGTTTTGTAATCAGTCAGGGTAAGGGTAAGTTTGAAAACATAGATGCCGGCAATAGTCATTACAGCTATCATAGTAAAAGCAGAAGTCAGGTATAGCTCACCGGTAATTTTTAAGATCGTACCCATAAAGTAAAACCACAGTGGATGACCGGATTCCGGCAATACGAAAAACGGTTTTTGCGCCCACCAAAAAGCATTCCATACCCTTGTTGCCGAGTCACCCATATCCATCATGTTAAACGGAATGAGATATATTTTTACGGCAATAGAAATTATAACTGCAGCCGCAAGGATAGCTGTTTGTTTCCCGCTTAGTTTTTCCGGTCTAAGGGTAAACGAACCGACAGAGAGCAGTTTTGGGAACAGAAATGGTTGTTTAATATTTGCCATCAATAATTATTTGAATGTTATTGCGCTTCAAAATTACAATTTCCGGGATCATTTTAAGAAACTAAATCCCGGTTTACCTTTTTTGTTGAGTAACCCATCAAGCATACCTTTTAAATAATACAAACTCAATTTTACATCGCAAACTTTTATAAACCAGACAGCTTTCCATGGAAACATGATAAGGTCTTTGATGGCAGTAAGTACCAATGAGAAATAGAGTTTATATTTCCTGAAATACAGAAATTTATTCCGCTCGCTTAAGTAATACTCAAAATAATAACCGTTGTTATTTTTTTTCGACCATTTGTGATTGTGCCATATTTTCGCTTTTGATGTTACCGCCATTTTGTAACTGTTTTGTACCTTCAGTCTGTATGATAGATCGATCTCATCGAAGTAAGCAAAATAGGAGTTTTCAAACATTCCGGCGCGGCTGAATACATCAGCCTTTATAAAGCAAACACCGCCGCCAATAAAGTCAGTTTCTGAATATTCCGGTATTCCTGCGGTGTGTATATTCTGATTGGTATATTGCTTCAGCAGTTTTCCTCTTTTGAAGTTTATGCTTCCGCCGAATTCCTGTATTTCATCAGGCGCTTTATTTTTGTGCTTAAAAAGTACCGGACCTGCACAAGCCAAATTTTGGTCGTTATCGAACAATTTTTTCAATTCATTCATTGCCTGTTGGTCAAACACGAGGTCGTTATTCGAAAAGAAGAGGTATTCACAGCCGTCTTCGATAGCTCTTTCAGCGCCGGCGTTACAGCCCCCTGAAAAACCTGAATTGAAGTTCAGCAGGATATATTCTGTTGTTATTTCATTGTTTTTGTTAAGCTCTTTAAAGAATTCAACCGAACCGTCAGTTGAGTTGTTATCAACAAAATACAGTGTAAAATCTTTCAGAACCTGTTCTTTTAATGAATTGAAATATTCCTGCAGGTTCTGTTTTTCATTGGTAACAACCGTAATTATTCCGAGAATGCTCAAATAATTATAGATTGAAAAAGCTTTTTAATTCTCTCAGCTGCTCTTCTATAACCGGAATAGAAATGTTCCCGTTAAGCGGATATACGGTGCTCAGCGTTCTATCGCAGAAAACCATGTTTTCTTCAGGTATCACTTTAATACCAAGCCCGAAGACATTACTTATCATGCTAACCAATTCAAACTTTGAAAGGGAGCCGGGTGAGTGAATATGGAATAAACCCTTTTCATAAAGCCCCTTGTTCATTATCATCTCTGTAATTTTAGCAAACTGCAGAGTGGTAACGCCGTTCCATAAATGGTTTGTATATCCGTTTACTGTTTTACCCCTTTGAGAAAATACCCAGCCAAGCAGAGATAGTGATGTATCCTGTTCAGGCCCGATGATGGAAGTTCTTAATGTCATGCAGTCAACGGTTTCACCGGCAACCTTGGAAATACCGTAAAGATCTTCAGCGTCAAGATAATCGTTTTCGTTATAACTCCCTCTTTTTCCCGAAAAGGCACAGTCTGTAGTGATATGTATAAGAGGTGTTCCATTATGCAGGCATAGCTTAGCCAAATTCCTTGGGAAGGTTCCGTTTATCTTTACTGTTTCATATGGAGTGTATTTATCAATAACCTGTTTAATTACTCCTATGCAGTTCAGAACCAGGTCTGATTTTTCAACATGAGATTCAAGTTCGCTGATACCGGAGGTTACAGCGTTAAATTCACTGCGGGTAAGCGATTTTACATCGTAACCTTTTTGGGTATAATACCTGCAGGTGGAGCTGCCCAGCATACCATTAGCACCTAATATCAAAATACTTTTCATATATCAGCTACCGCGAGTTTAAAATAATGGATCATATCCATTTTTCATTTTTCAGCATTTCTTTAAGTTCAGCTTTATTCAGTTTCTCAGCTGTATCAGAAGAAAACCTGAAGAGATTTTCGTTCTTATAATTTTTATATTTCTTTTCTACTTCGGGTATTTCTACCTGCGGCAGAATAATGAAAAGGTTTTCCTTTTCAATTGTTCGTATGGATTCTGTAGGGGTAACAAGTGTTTCGTGAATTTTTTCGCCGGGGCGTATGCCGGTTTCGGTTAATTTAAGTTTTTTCCCTGAAGCTTCAAGCATTACTTCGGCAAGATCAACAACGGTATGCGCTGGTATTTTGAGAATAAAAATTTCTCCGCCAAGCGAATACTCAACGCTTTTAAACACCAGGTCAATTGCGTTATCCAGCGTTAAAATAAACCGGGTCATGTTGTAATCCGTAATGGTAAGATCCTGGTCATTATCTATCTGGTTCCTTAAAACCGGAATTACAGAACCGCGTGACCCCAGCACGTTGCCGTATCTGACACAGGAAAAAACGGTACGTTTTCCATCACGATGAACATTGGCGGAAGTAATGAGCCTTTCCTGGATCGCTTTTGTCATACCCATAACATTTACTGGTTCCGCAGCTTTATCAGTACTTATGGCGATAACTTTTTCCACGTTGTGGAACAATGCCGCATCGATCACGTTTTGCGCTCCCATAGCGTTTGTTTTAACTGCCTCGTACGGATTGTATTCGCATGAAGGCACCTGTTTTAATGCGGCAGCATGAAATACAATATCAACCCCCCGCATTGCCTTCAATAGTGATTCTTTACTGCGTACATCGCCAATTATGAATCTCAGTTTCCGGTTTCCCTGAAATTCAAACTGCATATCATATTGTTTTTTCTCGTCCCGGCTGATTATCCTTATTTCGTCAGGATCTTCCTTCATTAAACGGTTAACGATCTGATGCCCGAAAGAACCGGTGCCGCCTGTAACAA
The DNA here is from genome assembly GCA_013140565.1 of Ignavibacteria bacterium. Lineage (GTDB taxonomy): Bacteria > Bacteroidota > Ignavibacteria > Tepidaquicellales > OLB5 > OLB5. Next base: position 1,393 of record JABFSP010000211.1, on the reverse strand, counting down.
GTATCTTTTTTCCCGAAAACAGCTTTTTCATAGTCAATTATATACTTATTTTATTGCAAGTTATCATATTTTTAAAATTTCAGCAAGATAAATACTTTCACCATTGCAGATTGCCGGCAGGGCAAATGCTCAGGAGAAATTTTTATCATACGCTTTCCCGAGAAGAGAAGTGAAATATTCGCAGTATTTTTCAGCAGTATGGCTGGTAAGAACCAGTTCCCGTGCGTTGTTTCCCATTTGATGAAGCCTGGTTGGGTTGTTAATTAATTCTTCCAGTGCTTTTACAAGCTCATTTGCATCAAGATCGATCAATAGACCGTTGTTTTCGTTGATAAAAAGTCCGGTATCACCGGTATTACCGGCAATTACTGCGTTTGCACAGGCCATTGCTTCAAGAAGTGTTTGAGAGGGATAATTGGTTCCGGTTTGCAGCGAAACTATTATACCGGTATTAGCGAATACTTCCGGCGGATTTTTATGAAATTTAAAATTGACTGCTTCGCGGAGTCCGCTTTCTTTAATGAACTTTTCAATTTCAAATACAAGTGAACCCTCACCCATCAAGTGAAATTTTATGCCCGGATATTTTTTATGCAAAGTGGCCGCAGCCTCAAGGAACATCAACGGGTTTTTATCAGGCTCCAGCCTGGCTGAAAAAGCAATTTCTAAATGTGATTTATCGCCTACTTTGCACTTTGAATAATCTGCAAATGAGCAGGGGGCAATTGATATTGCGCCGGGTCTTATTTTCACATTTCTTTGCTTAACACCATCAAGTATGTATGGACTTAGGAAATCAACGAAGTCTGCATTTTCCATGATATAATTGAATGAATAATACTTTCGGTACCAAAGCAGCTTCATATCACGGTGAACTTCAGAAAACCAGCTATCCATATTAGCAAAAATCACGGAGACCTTTCTTCTTTTATCCTTTAAATAAAACACAGTTGGCAATGAACCTGAAAATACACCGGTAAACACTTTAATATTATATTTGATCCTTATAGCTTCAATCTTTTTGTATATGCTCTTTTGTTTGTAGAAGTTCTTGTAATACCAGTAAATTTTTCTGAGAAAAGAAGTATTTTTATCAATCACAACCGGGTCAGGTGAGTGGTCTGAGTAAAAAGTAGTATTATCTTTTTGCTCAGATCTGGAGCTATCATTATTGTAATCTATAACAATTACATTTTTTGTGTCAAGCTCCGGGAAGATCGATTTGATCTGGCGGTATAAGTGATTATTTACAATAAGGAAAATATTATCGGGATATTGCAGTAATAATTCCCGGTAAAGCAATGTATAACGTTTTGCGGCGCCACCGAAGGCTCCGTTATTGAACATTATTATACCTGTATTGGGGATCCGGGAGCTGATATTAATATTAAAT
>JABFSP010000154.1 GCA_013140565.1 Ignavibacteria bacterium | reverse complement strand
CCGGTTTTTGAAGCTCAAATCATATCTTATCTAAAACTTTCAAACAAAAGAGTTGGGATTTTAGTTAACTTTAATGTTAGTTTACTTAAAAATGGATACAAACGAATTGTTAATAATTTATGATTCCCTGAATTTTATCACTCAGCGTCTCTGCATCTCTGCGGTGGAAAAACTATGAATAATACTATAATCATTGGCGGCGGAATCATCGGATTGGCAACAGGATGGCAGCTAGCCAAAAAAGGAATAAATGTAGAAATACTTGAACGCAATACCGCAGGCAGAAGCGCAAGCTGGGCTGCTGCGGGTATGCTTGCTCCGCAGGCTGAAATGGGATTTGAAGATATAGACCTGTTCCATCTCTGCCGGAAGAGTCTGGATATGTACCCGCGGTTTGTTGAAGAATTGTATAACGATAGCGGCATAAAAGTTGAATTAGAAAAAACCGGATGCATATTACCCGGATTTGACAGGGATGATGCCGAGAGACTGCGCAGACTTTACGATTTCCGCGAGAAAATAGGTATGCCTGTTGTTTGGCTGACCGGAAGCGAAGCTCGTGAAATTGAGCCATTCCTTTCACCCCGCTGCACGGGCGCAATATGGATAGATGATGATGCGCAGATAAATAACAGGCTGATGCTCGAGGCTCTGAAGAAAGCATTTTTAAAATGCGGCGGCAAATTGTATGAAGATCATGAAGTTGAAAAAATAAATATTTCGGGCGGTAAAATTACAGGATTAAAGGTTCACGATAAAGATATCACCGCAGAAAATATTATCATTGCAGGCGGCGCTTGGTCAAAACAAATTCCTGGAATTCCCGAAAATCTTTTGCCGCCGGTCAGACCCGTTAAAGGGCAGATAATTAATCTCAGGTTAAACGATTCCTGCCGTGTTACCAAGGTTGTAAGGGCGCCTGATGTTTATTTGCTGCCTAAGAGCGACGGGCGGCTGATACTCGGTGCAAGCGTTGAGGAAATGGGATTCGATACCAATCCAACTGCAGGCGAGATCTTCCGTCTGCTTGAAAGAGGATGGGAAGCAGTGCCATCTATTTATGACCTGCCGATTGAATCAATTGATGTCGGGCTCAGACCCGGCAGCCGTGACCATATGCCGATAATAGGAAGCTCAGAAGTTGAAGGGTTATTCTTCGCTACGGGTCACTACAGAAACGGTATACTTCTTACTCCGATCACAGCATTTGAATTAAGTGAGTGGATAGCAACCGGCAATCCTTCAAAAGCATTAAAAGGATTTGATATTTCAAGGTTCTATAAAGAAACGGTTTGACATCATGAATATAAGAATTAACGGGGAAGTAATAGCTGTAAATGAGCAAATGAAACTCAACGAATTTGTTGAATTGAGATTGAACGGAAAAGAACCGCGTGGAATTGCCGTTGCATTGAATGAAATGATAATCCCAAAAAGTAAATGGAATGAAACAGCATTGAATGAAAATGATAACGTTGAGATAGTTCACGCTGTGCAAGGCGGCTAGCCTTGTCACCCTGAACTTGTTTCAGGGTCTGCTTTAGGAAAACATTATTAAAGATGCTGAAACGAGTTCAGCATGACAATATAAACATTATGAGCAACTTAATAATAGCAGGAAAAGAATTCAGATCGAGACTGATAGTTGGTACATCACGCTATCCTGACCCGAATACAATGATGCAGGCCCTTGAAGCAAGCGGAACTGATTTCATCACGGTATCCATCCGCAGGCTTAACTTAAAAAGCGCTGACGGACAGGAAAGCATCATGAATATGATAGACAGGAAGAAATATTCCATTTTACCCAATACTGCCGGATGTTTTACGGCAAAGGAAGCCGTGCTTACAGCGCAGCTTGCCCGCGAAGCGCTGGAAACCAACTGGGTTAAGCTGGAAGTAATAGGTGATGATGAAACATTGTTCCCCGATGTAACAGAGCTTTTAAAAGCCGCTGAGCAGCTCCTGGCAGATGGCTTTATTGTGCTGCCATACTGCAACGATGACCCCATTACTTGCCGCAAGCTGGCTGATATGGGCTGCGCGGCAGTCATGCCGCTTGGCGCACCAATAGGCAGCGGAATGGGTATCCGCAATCCGTACAATATTCAAATTATCCGTGACCTAATTGATATACCCGTAATTGTTGATGCAGGTGTTGGCACTGCAAGCGATGCCGCATTGGCAATGGAGCTTGGCGTGGATGGCATTTTGATGAATACCGCAATTGCCGGTGCTGAGCACCCTGTGAAAATGGCAACCGCAATGAAACTTGCTATCGAAGCGGGCAGGCTGGCGTTTGAAGCAGGCAGAATTCCCAAAAGACTATATGCAAAGGCATCAAGTCCCGTTGATGGTATGATAAATTCATAAATCCATAATTAAGCTGCCACAAAATGAGAAAAATATTACTTAGCATAACAGTATTTCTGTTCTTAAGCGGAGCCGCTTATTCCAATTCACTTGATGGCGATTATTATATCGGTGAGCAGAAAGTAACGATATCACATGATGAAGAACACTATTACGTTACATATTCATGTGACGGGCTTCAAAGAGTACTGCAATATGAAGAAAATACTCCTGCAAACGAACAGATTT
>JABFSP010000245.1 GCA_013140565.1 Ignavibacteria bacterium | reverse complement strand
ACTGCTGTTTGAACACAGGCTATGTTCAATAATTTAACAGGTAATAACAATTCTGCTTTAGGATATTATGCATTATACAGCAATCAAAACGGGATCAGGAATACTGCTTTGGGTTTTACAGCACTCTACGGCAATATTTCAGGAAATGAAAATACTGCCGTAGGCAACCAGTCATTAATTAACTTAACCGGCGGTAATAATAATATCGGCATCGGCAGCGATGCGCAGGTACCAAACAATACGGGCAGCAACCAGGTAAGGATAGGGAATACCGCAATTACATATGCGGGCGTGCAGGTCGCATGGACCATAACAAGCGACAGGAAATGGAAAGATAATATAAAAGACTCAGATCTTGGGCTGGATTTTATTACGAGGCTTAGGCCGGTTTCCTACTTAAGGAAATATGATGAGAGCAAAAAAACCGAGTACGGTTTTATTGCGCAGGATGTTGAAGAAGTGCTAAAAGAAACAGGGTCAGAAAATTCCGGAATTATTTCTAAAGATGATAACGGGAATTATGAAATGCGTTATAATGATCTTTTTGCACCAATGGTAAAAGCTATCCAGGACCTGAAATCTGAAAACGATGAACTGAAAAGAAAACTTACGGAATATGAACAAACGCAGGCGTTAATTGTAAGCGAAATTGAAAAACTAAAGTCCTTAAAAAACGATACAAAAGAAATTAAACTGGGTGAAAAATAGTATTTATGAAAACAATAGTTATTTCACTTTTATTTGTGTTCATATTTCCGGTAAGCAGCCAGAGCGTGCTTACCCTGGATGCAGGCACAACACTTGGCGTGTTAACAGGAACTGATTTTTGCGCGAATATTATCACCGGTAACGGCATATTATACGGCAGCGGTAATATTTGCGGCGGCCTGGTAAGCGTACAGCAAAACACATCCGAAATACCGGCCTCGTTTGAATTGTTTCAGAATTATCCGAATCCGTTTAATCCGGTGACATTGATAAAATACCAGATCCCCGCAAACAGTTTTGTATCTTTAAAGCTATATGACCAGCTTGGCAGGGAGGCTTTAGAAATATTTGAAGGAGAACAAAATGCAGGATATTACAGCATTCAGATAAATGCGGGAGGTTTATCTTCAGGTATTTATTATTTAAAGGTAAGCTATGGCGGAAATTTTAAAGCTATTAAAATAAGTTTGATCAAATAACATAAATTATCATGAAGAAAAAAATAGTATTTTTTGCAGTAATAACGGTTTTGGCAGCATCTTTTAATTTTTCATATTCCGGCAGTAACCCGGTGCTTACCGGCGGTCCCCACGATTCGCTCCTGTTTGACGCGGGTAACTCAAACCCCGGAAATTATGACGGCGGTTACTATCCGTGTTTCTGGAAAGTTGTTAAGCTTAAAGGCTATGCATACGGAACCGTACGCAAAATGCACATTGGTGATATGTGCGGTCAGCCCGATACATCATATATAATTAAAGATGATACTTTGAAAGAAGGTGATATACTTTCGGACGGGACAATAATTGAAACCGGGGCTGACGGTCTTATCGCCGTTGCGGTATTCATGAAAAGTGACCCTAACCGCACAGGGCGGTTTTTTATGACCTCACATGAATATTCACTTATGAAAATACCATTGCTTGATGTTATTTGCGAACAAATGAAGATTGAATGGCAGGGCGAGCTTGCGCAAAAAGTACTTATTATCAAAGGAAAAGTTACCTATGATTCCCCTCCTTCAGAAAAATTCAAGATGAGAACAGAAGGTAAAAGATCTTCGGTCAAACATAATAAAACAAGGTATTCGCATGAAGTGCTTGTTGATGCCGGCGACAGCATTGATATTGTTCGTGTATATGAGGGTTCTGTTGAGATATCGCCCATACGTAATGATTTTTCTGAGCAGGAATCAAAAGGAAAAGAAATGGAACAGCTTACACAGGATTTCCAGGCGGGAAAAATAACGATGGATGAAATGGCTAAAAAAATTGAAGAGTTCCAGACTAACATCGCAAAGCTTTCTGAAAGTATGAAACCATTTGTTGTTGAAGAAGGTTCTAAATGCATTCTAAGCAGCAAAAGCTATGTTATTGAACCGCTTGGCTCGGGTGATGAGGATAATGCAGGAAATGATTAGTAAACCCTAAGGTAGAAAGTTAAGATCCCGCCTCCACTGGGCGGGATAGTTATTTGCCGCTGAATACCCCTATAACATTACCGTCTTTATCCATAATGTTAACCACACTTTTGCCCGCGGCATCTTTTACGGCTTTCACCTTTGCCAGCGTTTCGCCGTCTTCATCGGTAAGCTCTGGTGCTTTTTGCTTTCACCATGCCAAAGCTTGAAGTGATATCGTTATTACACGCCGCAAAATAGAAAACAAAAACTATCAGTGTAATAATTACAACAATAGCATATATTATTTTTTCCAGATGTTTTTTCATTATGTGTTTTTAGTTATTATGCAAATATGTGAATAACGCATGTATTTAAAATATCATCCCGCTTAATTACCTGTTTCAATCATCGCTTTTTTCAAGCCCGTCCAGTTTTTCAATCAGCCAGTTATTGCCGGCCGATACTTCGTTTCCAATGCTTCCCCGGGCAGATCTGAAGCTGAATTTACGGTTGTTTATTTTCAGTAACAGAAGCTGTCTGAATACCTTTGTAAAAAGTATCATGCTTTCTTTCTGGGTTTCACTCAGCTTCTTGCTGTTGCGCATAAAATGTAAAACTGAATCAAGGGAATATAATGCTTCATCAAAGTAGCCAAGCTCAAAATTCAACATAAGAACAAGACGTTTTACCGAAGGGGTTATCACATGATCATCAAGCATAAAACCGCTTGTGCTGAATGTTGTGATCAGCTTCAGGGAATCTGCGAATTTTCCATTCTGAAACAGCAGCCATGCCCGGTAAAATTTGTTTAACTCGGGGTTTCCTTTGGCTTCAATACCCAAAATGTATTTTCCAAGTACATATTCAGAAAAGACGGGGTCCCGGGTAACTATACCCGAAAAGAATATGTTGTTAAACAGAATTAAAGACATTTGCCCGGGGTTAGTGGAATAAGAATATTTTTCCAGCTGACGGTATATTTCATGTCTTTCAAAAATGTATTGCCTGTTGCCGTTTTTCAGCTGGTATGATATGAATTCGAACATATATATGTAGCCGATATAAGTTGTTGTGCCGGGATGCATTTCGGAGTATTTAAAAGAGAAGTTCTTTATTCCCGGGAATAAAGAACCGTCCTTTGTGAGCTCCATTTTGATAAGATCAAAGAGGTGCAGAAGAACTTCCTTGCGCACCGGGTCTGCGGTTTTTATACTTTGATTCAGTTTTTCAAAATCAATTGAGCTGACTATGCCGAGGATCAGTGATTCTTTTCCGCTTGGATTATAAATAAGATTATGGCTTGCCCTTATATAGGTTCTTGCAAGCTGATAAAAATAATACAGGGTATCATATTTAAATGAATTTAAAACAGCTATATCGTACTCGCGCGCCCTGTCGATCTCATACAAATATATACTCCTTTCGCTTTCGATAAGCGAACTAAACAGGAAAACATCTTCATTTATGATCGAAATATCACTCTCAGTCGTAAGGGATTCAATTTTTTTTGAAAACTGGGTGTAGAGTTTTTTCGTTCTTAATCCGGCAAGCAGGCTGCACTCAGCCAATTGCTGGTTTTCTACTGTTAAAAATTTTTCAGAAAGGTGTAACAGGTTTGAAATGAGTTTTCTCATTAAGGCATCACTGTATTTTTTCGCGCCGTAAACTTTCTCAAACAGTATTTCTTTGGATACTCCCCTGCCATCGATCAACGGGTGAAACCGTCCGATCTCTTTCAGAAGTTTCGCTGTTGCTTCGCTTGTGTTAAAGTATGGTGAGTCAGCGAACTGAATGAATCTCTTCATTTCTTCCTTTGAAAAAGACCTTAAAACGTCTGCGAGCAATGTTTTTCTCATCAGAAAACTTTCACACTATTTTGTTTAAATTTATTTAAAATTATCATTTTTGAACACTTTTGCAAGTGAAAGTTGATTACATTTTTCACATTTCCATATATTTTTCTTTTGTAAAAGTTATCTTCACAGCTATGTTTGTTCCGATGTGCACGGTGCACAAAAGGTAATGGTCAAATATAATTCCACGTGATATATGGAAAATAGAAAAAATAGCGAACAGACAATTACACGGGGTTACAGGTTAAAGCCCAGGACACATAAACTCATTCAGGAGCTTCAGAAGAAGCTCAACCGTGCCGCCGATGGTGTAATATGGGAAGCCTGCGAAAACTTATGCAGAGAGGTTGAAGCTAAAACAGAACAAGCAGGTACAAGTTTCAAAACACTTCCTTGAAAAAATTACCGGCATTAAAAAATTAAAAATAATATTTAAATAAACCATAAAATTTGCAGCTATGAAAACAAGAATAATTTTTATTTTGTGCTTTAATCTGATTTTGTGCAGCAGCCTGGTCTCCCAAAATATAGTTAATACTTTTGGTACCACCGGTACGTTTACAATTAAAGATGCCTCGACAACTTATTTTACTTTAAACCAAGCTGACGGGACCATTCGGCTTTCACCGACTACGGCCAATTCGCAAAGAGGAGCAATTTTACTGGGAACCGAAAGATTCCTTCATACATACCGGAATTCAAGCAATCTTGGCTTTAACACATTTCTGGGTATTAATTCCGGCAATTTTACTATGGGAAGTGGTCAAAGTATTAATGCAAGCATGAATACCGGGGTAGGTTTCGAAAGTTTATTCTCACTTACCTTTGGGTATCGCAACTCAGCGTTTGGATATCAATCAATGCGTACCAATACTCAGGGGATTGAAAACTCAGCATTCGGAATGCAAGCGCTTTTCTCAAACACAACGGGTTCTGATAACTCAGCTTTTGGAGTGTTTGCGCTTTCCGATAATACCACAGGTTCTTTTAATTCAGCTTTTGGTGTATCTTCTCTTATCCTGAATACTTCCGGAACCTTTAATTCGGCATTTGGTTATTCCTCACTTTCATCCAATACAACCGGTTCTAATAATTCGGCATTCGGGAATGCTTCACTTACTATTAACACAACTGGTTTAAGGAATTCTGCGTTTGGACATTTTTCATTGCATGTTAATACCGATGGCGATGATAATTCAGCTTTCGGACACAGTTCTTTGCTTTCAAACATAAGCGGAAGAGGTAATTCTGCTTATGGATACTATTCACTCAGGAATTCTACCGGAAACAATAATACCGCCATTGGTGATTCATCCGGAAGGAACATTACTACCGGGAGCAATAATATTGCCATAGGCTTCAATGCCATAGTCCCAACACCAACGGGAAGCAACCAGATAAGAATGGGCAATACGGCAATTACTTTCGCGGGCATCCAGGTTGCGTGGACAGTTTCAAGTGACAGGAACCTGAAATCAAATATTTATAATTCCGATCTCGGCTTAAGTTTTATAAACAAGCTCAGACCCGTATCATACTCACGCATAAATGATGAATCCGGCAACATTGAGTACGGCTTCATCGCTCAGGAAGTTGATGAAGTGCTTAAGAATGAACAAAACGTCAATAACGGAATAATCTCGGTTGATAGTGAAGGAATTTACAGTTTAAGATATAACGATCTGCTTGCGCCAATGGTAAAGGCAATACAGGAGCTTAAACAGGAAAACGAAGAGCTAAGATCTGAAATTGAATCTATGAAAACTGTTGAAGAGCGCCTTGTTATGCTTGAAAAAATAATTCAAAACAACAGTGACCTTAAAGAAGTTAAACTAACCGAAAAGTAGGCAATAAACAGCTTCTGATCTTAAGTCCCCTCCTTGCCAAGGAGGGGATTTAGGGGAGGTCAAAAAACAGACTATGAAAACAATAATTTTAATATTTTCTGTGATTTGCCATGCATCCCTGCACAGTCAAACGGTTAGCAACATAACTTATGATGCGGGCACTTCGGTCGAGGTTCAGATCGGGGCGGATGTATGCGCGACAAATATCATTATCAATGGCTCATTTTCAGGCGGCGGCACACTCTGCACAGGAGCGCTGCCGGTAAGCTTATCCTCGTTCACTTCATCGGTGAACAAAAGAGATGTTACCCTTATTTGGGTAACTGAATGGGAGCTTAATAATTCAGGATTTGATATTGAGCGCCGCGAGGTCATAAGCTCAGCCGAAGTATCCGCATGGCAGAAAATAGCATTTGCACAGGGCCGCGGTACTTCAAATGTTTCAAACGGGTATCTGTATAAAAACGAAAAATTGAAGGCAGGCAATTACCAATACCGCCTGAAGCAGATTGATTTCAACGGTAACTTTGAATATTTTTCACTTGGATCAGATGTTGTGATAAACCCGCCCGGAAATTTTGAAATGAGCCAGAACTATCCGAATCCATCAAACCCAATGTCAAAAATAAACTTTGAAATTCCCGTGAGCGGCAGAGTGACAATAAAAGTGTTTGATATAACAGGCAGAGAAGTAATTACACTGCTTGATGAAACAAGGGAAGCCGATTATTATACTGTTGATTTTGACGGCTCAAATCTTTCCAGCGGTGCTTATTTTTACAGAATACTTTCCGAGGGCGAAGGTAAAAGTTTTTCCAAAACACTGAAGATGATCTTGATTAAATAACCGCGTTATTTAATCACCTTGTTTCTAAGGTTGATAAAATAGCGAAGCTATTTTTTGAAACCCGGCTTCGACGGGTTGGTGAAATAACGCAGTTATTTGTGCCTGCTTGCCGCAGGCAGGAAACTTTGTTTTTAAAGTTTGCGAAATAAAAAAGGAGCCATAAGGCTCCTTTTTTTATCCGTTAACTATTTTTAGACTAATCGTTCTTTTTCTTTCTTTCAACCAGTGAAACTTTATCGCCATCAACATTAAATACGATCGATTCGCTCCATTTGCTTACGCTGTTTTCCTTTATGTTCAGTTTCAGACCTTTGAGCTCAACGTTTATTTTATTATCAGCAGTTGATATCTTTACTTCATCAAATGTTTTTTCAATTGTTGAAGGTAGTGTTGGTTTGCAGTTATCTATCTGCTTCACAATAACGGCGTCATCACGGAACCAGTTCTTTAAATATGATTTGCTTTCTTCACTGCACTGGTAGCCAAGATTAAGCGCCGTGAGTATTTTGCACTTAACATTTTGTTTTCCGCCATCAGCATAACACTCATTGCCAATTGTTGAAGCAAGATAACCCAGCACCGCTTTTTCGGGTCCGCTTACATTTGCGAAATAATTATCATCAAGTTTGATAACATTTACGCTGGCTTTTAGCGAGGGATCGTAAACATCTTCACGCCAAACAATTTTTTGTAAAGTATTTTGTGTAACATAAATTTTGTGTTCTGAACTGTTTCCCGCCTTCAGATCATTTTGTACAAGAACACTTATTATTAAAAGCGCAGCCGTGAAAAGTAAATAAGCTAATATTTTTTTAGCCTTACTGTTTACCGGATGATAATTTTCTGAAATTGTGTTTTGTTTTATCGAAATGTTCATAACAGCCCCCTGGCTTGAATTTAATACTGTAATCTGGTTAAATCAAAGATAGTATAAATTATGGAGCATTTAAGTAACGGATTCCGTGATATTTGATGTTTGGTTGGTATATATCAACTATTTATGCCGTTTTTTTGCAGATAATCAAAAACCGGTCCAATGTACTTTTGAAACTCCCCTGCCCGATAATAGTTTTACGCGCAGTTTCAATTTCTGCGGAGTATTTATCGCGGGTAAAATCAGGAACAAGCCAGTTAATGACCTTAATGTAAGATACCAAGGCTTCAATATCTTTGAACACTGTAAATCCAGTTGCGTCTTCTTTTCTGATCATTTCAAACGGAAGTTTTCCTGATTCATTTACTGCTTTGGCAAGTGACCAGTCCTTAAATTCAATATCAGCCTTTGCGCCAAATAGCTCTGTTATAGTATCATCGCAATTACCCTTAACCTGCTGAGTGATAAAATATCCGCCGGGCTTTAATATCCTGTGAACTTCAGCAGGCTCATAATACTCGTGCCGGTTTATCACAAGATCAAAAAAATCGTTTTCTAACGGAAGCTTACTATCCTTATAACCGCTTATTACTTTTACACCAAGTGGCTTTAGATTCTCTTCCGCAATTTTCACATTCGGCGCGTAACCCTCAGTGGCATATGTTTCCTGCGGCAATGGTGCGAGTGTCTTCAAAAATTCGCCGCCGCCTGTACCCATATCAAGCATTCGCCCGGCACCCGGGATATATTGTTTAACAATAGCATGGTAATCCCACGGTAAAGGAGTTTCATTCATCCTCCCTGTTTCTGTCAGCTGCGAAAAATCCCAGCCAGTTATGTTTACTTCATCATTCATTTATACAAAAAATTTATCTTTATCAGGTTGTCAATCGAAAAATTTTAGCAAGTTTTATTAAAAGCTAAACCCCCATTGTAAATTACAAAACACTCAAATTAAAGTATAATTTTCACCTAATGAAACCCGCACTTCATTATCCCCCCTTCAAAAACGAAGGGGGGATAAAAGCTGCCTAAATAATCTTCTGCGCCTTTACGCCACGCCTTAAAACACGCAGTGGAGGAAGGCCTTTGCGTGAAACCAACATCCCTTTTTCATTTCTATAATCAATATTTATCTGCAATTTACATAACAATTATTAAATATTTAAT
>JABFSP010000122.1 GCA_013140565.1 Ignavibacteria bacterium | reverse complement strand
GGGCGTTCCGACATTATATCCATGACGGCCAGTAGTAAAAAACCAAATTCCCCAGCAAATAACGGTTACTACCACAAATCCAATAAGACTATCTTGAAAATCGGCTCTTTTTTTGGCAAGCTTCCACAGCCTTTCGTCCTTTTGCTGCGTGACTGAGTTGATATTATTTTGATTATCCATATATATTAATAATTAAATTTTTTAATGACATATTTATTTTTTATTACTCTATCTGAAACTTGCAGCCTGAAACCTGCAACCGTATTACCGTTTTATAATGCTTTCAAGTTTTTTTATATAATCCTCAAATGCTTTTCTGCCAATATCAGTAATTCTATATCTTGTTACCGGCTTACGGTCAACAAATTCTTTCTTAACTGAAATATAGTTATGCTCTTCAAGCTTTTTTAAATGTACGCTCAGGTTGCCGTCAGTTGCATTTATCTTTTCGCGGATGAATGTAAACTCAGCTTCATCAACGCTTATAAGCACCGCCATTATGGCGGTCCTTATGCGTGAGTGTATCACATCATCTATATCCTGGTAATTAAAATCTGTCATTATACTGCCCGCAGTTTAAGCTCCCTTTTTGATTTCGCAAACAATAAAACTCCCGGAATTATCTGGAAACATACTATCATTGCGGCAAATACCAGCATTGAGTGTATCCCGGGGTAAAGAAGAAGCAGAATTGAACCCGTCCACCAGAAAATACAAAGCGCGCTCAACCATTTTACCTGCTGTATAACACCGCTTATCAAATAAGCAGAGCCAAGTATTATAGATATCAGCGGGAATATCATAATGGCGTTGTAAGCTCCGGAAAGCGTTCCTGCAAAACCGAGTATGAACATGCATATACCTGAGCCGCTCCACAATGTATTAAGAAGTCTGCCCGCAAAAGTTTTAACTTTTGCATGCTTTTCTCTTTTCCGTTCAATAATTCCCTCTAATATTGCAGCGCTTGTCATTGAAATGAACCACAACATTCCCTGTGAGTTCATCGAAATATTATACACGACCATTAAATAATTGGTGATCAATGCCGCCGTTACAATTGAACCCCAATAGATATAATGCCAGCCGTTATCAACTATGGCTTTTTTACTGTCTTCCATAATCTTTTTAATTACGGAAATTTCTTCTTCAGCTTTTATAGTGCTTAAATTATTTGCGATATCGGTCATTATTTCTGTTTATATTATTTGTCTACATCTGTTTAGTCTTCTCAATGAGATCTTTTTTCTTCCACCCACGGAATCCACGCTGAAATCAATAGCATTATACTCATAAACAGCAGCGAATGAATACCCGGCTTAAAAAAGAAAAAGACACTGCCTGCCCACCATAGTAAAGATATTAATTTAAATGTTTTCAGCTGCTGTATAACACTTATCACGAAGAATGCCAAACCAAGCACCATAGAATTCACGGAAACAATTATAAACGGGTCATATGCTTTTGCAACTATTGAAGCAAATGCAAACAGGATGTTTGATATCCCGACTGCAATACCAATTGAAACCAGTATTTTTGCAGCGAAAGTTTTTACCCTGTCATTCCTGTTTTCTTTCTTAGCCAGAAAAACCGAATAAACCGTTCCAAAAAGAGTTACAGCTATCCATAGTAAACCTGAATACTTCAAACCGATACCGGTTACTACCATCAGGTAATTCACTAATACTGCTGCAGAAGTTAATGTAAACCAGAATATACCCTGTGAGCTTTTATTGTAAACAGCGCTGCGGCTGTCTTCCATTATCTTTTTGATTACCGAAATTTCAAGTTCTGCCTGTGATGAATTTATCTGTTTAGTATCCATATAGTTTAACTGAATTTTATTCCCATTTAAAAAATTTGATAGCGAAGAAATATATTACAACTCCCCAAACAGTCAATATTAACAATTCCTTAGGCAGCGTGAATATTGTTGCTCCGTCAAATGCTATTTTTCTGAGTGCGTCGTTTAAATATGTCAGCGGCATTGCCCTGCTTACAGGCTGAAGCCATGAAGGAAATACATCGATTGAAAAGAATGTTCCGGCAAGCAGGAACTGCGGCAGAGTTACCAGGTTGGCTATAGGCGGCACGGTGTTGATGTTCTTTGCAATATTTGAAACTAAAAAACCGATGCCGAGAAATACAACCAGACCCAATGCTGATACAGCGAGCATATTAAGGAATGTCCAGAATCCGTTTACAAGAGTAAAGCCGAACAGGAAATGTCCGATCCCTATAATAATTACAGAACCTGAAATAGAAAATATCAGCCTGCTTAATGCTTCGCCAAGAACAATGTTGTTGCGGTTAATGGGTGTTGCGAAGAATCTTTTTATAACCAGATTTTCTCGGAGCGAAATAAAAACAAACGCTGTACCAAATACTCCGGCGCTTAGAATTGAAAAACCTAACTGTCCCGGCAAGATAAAATCGATGGTTTTAAATAATCTTCCTTCAACATCAGTTTGTTTTATTACTGCAACGGGAGGCTGTTCTTTTACAAGCGATATATTAAAATTACTTATTACCTGTCCGGTAATTAATCTGATCAGACTCGACTTTTCGGGTTTTGCTTTGTTGGTTTTTATTTCAAGCACGTATTCAGGTAAAATGCCCTGCGGATTTTTTGTAATTTTAAATATAGCGTCAACTTCTCCCTTTTCAAGTCTGCTATCCAGTTCACCATCGGTAAGATCCTGCACAACATTAAAATTTTCAACTGTTATCAGCGAGTGAAACAACTGGTTATTATTATTACTTGTACTGTAGAATCCAACATCAAACCTTGCTGAGCCTCCTGAGCCGATAAATCCGAAAACCACTATAAAAATTAAAGGGAAAAGTAATGTGAATATAATACTTGATGGATTACGTACTATTGAACGAAGGCTTGCCTTCGTAATTGATAATGTTGCTTTAAACTGGCTATAGTTATGAACGTTGTTCAATTCCTGTTTATTCATTTCGTGTTTATTCATCTCTTAAGTCCTTTCCAGTAAGATGAATAAAGACATCTTCAAGCGAGGCGTGCTTCAGCTTTTCCTCTCGGGTGAAACCTTTAGCAAGCAGGTTATCAATTAGGTTGCCCGGAGTATCAAGCTGTATGATCTTTCCTGAATCCACTATGCCCACCCTATCACAAAGTTTTTCAGCTTCATCCATATAATGAGTTGTAAGTACTACCGTTGAGCCTGTATCCCGAATGTTTTGGATCAATTCCCACAAGTTTCTTCTTGCCTGAGGGTCAAGTCCGGTTGTAGGTTCATCAAGGAATACAATTTTAGGTTTGTTGATTATTGTTGTTGCTACAGCGAAGCGCTGTTTCTGACCGCCGCTTAAGGTTTTATAAATTGCCTTCGCTTTTTCCTTAAGGCCAACCAGCTCAAGTACTTCCATGGCGTCAGTTTCAATGTTATAAAGTCCCGCGAATAGTTTAATAAGTTCAAACAAAGTTAAGTTCGGGTAAAAGCCTGATTGCTGGAGCTGCACGCCAATTATCTTTTTTACTTGGTTCTTCTGAGTGGTTACTGAAAGCCCGTCAACTAAAACTTCGCCTGAGGTCTGTTCTCTAAGGGTTTCCATAATTTCAAGTGTAGTGGTTTTGCCGGCTCCATTAGGTCCAAGCAGACCGAAGATCTCCCCTTCATACACATCGAATGAAATATCATTAACCGCCGTCAGGTCATCGTATTTCTTCACAAGATTCTTAACTTCAATTATTTTCTTTTGGGAAATCATCAAATTTGTTATACTTTCAATAAATCTGTACTTTGTTTTTTAAAGTACTTTACGAATATAATACCTGAAAAGTGATTTGTCAAGTATTATTTTTTGATTTCATGTTTTCGAAAATAGCAAATTTAATCATTATATCAAAGTAGATATTAATTAATTTGACTTTTATTCCCATTAATATTAATATTATTAATATTATTATTGATTTTATTAATAAATTATTCTATATTCGTAAAAGAAGAATAAAATGACTTACAAAATGATAAATAATTGCCCGGTATGCTCTTCAGCATTAAAGGCAACCAGGCTAAGCTGTAATACATGCGGTACAGTTATTGAAAATGATTTTTCACTTTCGAAGTTTGACCGGTTAAGTGGAGAACAACTGGCTTTTGCGGAGATTTTTATTAAAAACAGGGGCAGCATTAAAGATGTTGAAAAGGAATTGGGGATATCATACCCGACAGTTAAAGCAAAACTGAACGATGTTATAAAAGCATTTGGCTATAATATTGCAGATGAACAGCAGTCGAATACAGGTTCAGTAATCGATCAGCTTGAGCGCGGTGAAATAACACCGGAAGAAGCTTTAAGAAAAATAAATGAAAATAAAAAACAATAGGGGGCTAAAAAATGAATGACGAAATAAAACGTATTTTAAAACTTCTGGAAGAAGGTAAAATAAATTCTGACCAGGCATCAGAATTGATAGATGCAATAAAAGAAGATAAAGCTGTAACACATACCGGAATTCAACATACAGACTTAAAAGATAAAAACCTGAAGATAAACGTACTGAAAGAAGGAAAGAATAAGGTGAACCTTTCGATCCCCCTTCGTTTCGCCAGGGCTATAATGAGGGCGACCGGTAAACTTCCTGTTAAAGTCCATGGCATTAAGGAAATGGACCTGAATAACCTGAAAGCCGCAATTGAAACCGGTTCAGAGGGCAGGATTCTTGAATTCAAAACCGATGAGGGTCATTACGTCGAAATGATAATTGGGTAAGACAACCATAACTTTAACAGCAAACAAAAAAGGGCATCCAGCGGATGCCCTTCGGAAAAAAAAATTAAAAAGTTTCTTTTAAATACTGATTTAATCCTGTACGGTAATTCTCATCTTGTAGAATGAACGCCATACGAAGTATAACGCTATTATAAAGAACACAAGTCCTACATAAGGCGCGGATGCGCGGAATGATTCGGAAATAGCCATTTCCATAGCAAGCAGACCGAAAAGTGTTGTGAATTTAATAATGGGATTCAGCGCAACTGATGATGTATCCTTGAACGGGTCACCTACAGTATCACCTACTATAGTAGCATCATGCAGCGGAGTATTCTTTTCTTTCAGGTCAACTTCAACCACTTTCTTTGCGTTATCCCATGCGCCGCCCGCGTTAGCCATGAACATTGCCTGGAATAAACCGAATACCGCAATTGATATCAGGAAGCTGATGAAGAATGCTACGGGCTCATTTGTTTTGCCCGGGGCTGAAAAGAAAGCAAATGCTAGCGCGAATGAAAATATCGCGATAAATATATTGAACATACCTGTCTGAGCATATTTTGTACATATCTTTACAACTTCTTTTGATTTTTCTGTCGATGCGCTCATGCTTGCGTTTTCATCAAGATTGATATTCTTCTTGATGTACTCAACTGCTCTGTACGCACCGGTTGTAACAGCCTGTGTTGATGCGCCTGTGAACCAGTAAATTACCGCACCGCCGCAGATAAATCCTAATATTGAATACGGGTTAAGTATGCTTAATATAGCTTCAGGCTGAATGCCAAGCGTATTTTTTATCACAAGGATAAGTGAGAATATCATTGTGGTAGCGCCAACTACCGCTGTACCAATAAGCACAGGTTTAGCTGTAGCCTTGAATGTATTACCCGCACCGTCATTGGCTTCAAGGTAATGTTTTGCTTTTTCAAAATCAGGCTTGAATCCGAAATCTCTCTGTATTTCCTCTGAAATACCGGGTTTTGATTCAATTAGCGAAAGCTCATAAATTGACTGAGCGTTATCTGTTACCGGTCCGTAACTATCAACCGCAATTGTAACGGGACCCATACCAAGCATACCGAATGCCACAAGACCAAACGCGAAAATTGAAGCATAAGCCGGTATCATCGCGCCGGGGATTGAAAGTGATGCGAAGTAAGCGATAAGCATTAATATAAAGAATACCATTCCTATCCAGAATGCAGAGAAGTTACCGGCTACCAAACCCGAAAGTATCGTAAGAGATGAACCGCCTTCTCGAGAAGCAGTTACTACTTCGTTCACATGTTTGCTCTTTGGTGATGTGAAAATTTTCGTGAATTCAGGTATCAGCGCAGCGCCAAGAGTACCGCAGCTGATAATGATAGAAAGAGTCAGCCAGAGATTATCTGGTAAATGTCCTATTAAGACTTTGCTGATAACAAATGTTACTATCATTGAAAGTATTGATGTGATCCATACTAGTGATGTTAAGGGTTTTTCAAAATCGATATCTTCATCTTTGCCGTATTTGGCTTTAGCCCAAATACCGTTTATGTAAAATGAAGCGATAGATGTAATGATCATAAGTATTCTCATCACAAATATCCATGTCAGTAATTCTGTCTGGAACATTACATCGGGAACTGCAAGTACTATAAAACTGATAAGCGCAACACCTGTTACGCCGTATGTTTCAAAACCGTCAGCGGTGGGTCCCACTGAATCACCTGCATTATCACCGGTACAATCAGCAATAACACCGGGGTTACGCGGGTCATCTTCTTTAATTTTGAAAACAATTTTCATTAAGTCAGAACCGATATCGGCGATCTTTGTAAAGATACCGCCCGCGATTCTGAGCGCTGATGCGCCAAGTGACTCACCGATAGCGAAGCCGATAAAGCTTGCTCCGGCGTATTCACGGGGAACGAATAGGAGGATAATTAACATCATGATAAGCTCAACACAGATAAGCATAACGCCTATGCTCATACCGGCATCAAGCGGAATTGTAAGAAGTTTAATTGGTTTTTTTTCAAGTGATGCAAAAGCCATACGGCTGTTTGCAAGTGTGTTCATTCTGATACCGAACTTTGCAACGCCAAATGAACCAAGAATACCGATGACTGTCCACATTAAAATTAAGGCAACACCAAAGGCGCCCGTGTGGTTCAGGAATCCGAAATAAAAACCAATACAAATCGCGATGAAAACAAAAAGAATTGCTATGAATTTTCCCTGCTGGTTGAGATAGGTTTTACAGGTTTCGTAAATTATCTGGGCAACATCAAGCATTGACTGGTGCGCCCGCAGTTTTTTTACTTTAAAGAACTGAATT
The DNA here is from genome assembly GCA_013140565.1 of Ignavibacteria bacterium. Taxonomy (GTDB): domain Bacteria; phylum Bacteroidota; class Ignavibacteria; order Tepidaquicellales; family OLB5; genus OLB5. Next base: position 1,644 of record JABFSP010000122.1, on the reverse strand, counting down.
ATACCGAATAAAAGACCCACAGCGCAGACAGCTATGCCGATAAGCAGCATATTGTTCTGATCAGCACTAAGATCAGGAATTTTAAGATCGGCTTCGCTTGCGAAAGCTGTAACCGAGCTTAACAGAAATAACAAAGTACCAAGTATTATGTTTTTCTTCATATTATTGTTTAGTTAGTATTATTTTCTCTTTCATTTTTTGGCTGTGTATCCGGTTGAGTATCCGTTTGTGTACCGGGCTTTAGCTCAGGCTTTGCATCAGGTTTCTTAACTTCCGCTGTGCTGCCGTTGAACCTGTTCATTGTATCAGCAATGCCGCTATTTATAAAGCTTAACACTGCATTCTTAGCGGTTTCTACCGAGCGCTCAAGCACCTCGTATTCCTCTTCTTCAAATGCTGAGAGCACATAATCAGCCAGCGAAAATCCATCATCAATTCTTTGCTTTTCAAATTCTTCGCCGCCCTTGATCCCGAACCTCAGCCTGGGGATCTCATCAGTTTCCATTTCATACATAACGGATTTTATACCGTTCTGTCCGCCATCAGAGCCGTTGGGCCGCATTCTTAATACACCAAGATCAATGTTAACGTCATCATAAATTATAAGGATGTTCTCTTTCGAAATTTCATACTTTTCGTAAAATTCTTTTACAGCTTTACCGCTCAGGTTCATATAAGTGAGGGGTTTCATTAAAACCACCTGTTTGGCATCTCCCTGTGAATCTTTATGATCTGTTACAGCGTAAAGGTAATTGTTTTCAAACTCAAATGATTCTATTTTAAAGAACTCCGCTAACTTATCAATAACAAAAAACCCGGCATTGTGCCTCGTATTGTGGTACTTTGCTCCCGGGTTTCCTAATCCAACTATTAAATACAATTTTCAATTACCAATTATCAAAGAGCAATTAACAATAATGAAAACTCATACCCGAAAAAAGATAATTGTTCATTGTTAAATGCACATTGTACATTGCTGAATTACTTCTTGTCTTCTTCTTCTTCGTCTTTCTTGCCTTTAGCAATAACTTCCGGTTCAGCCGCTGCTGTTTCGCCTTCTGCTGCTGCGCCTTCAACTTTTTCAACTGCAGGCGGTACAACCGCTACTATAGTAGCTGTAGGTGTTCCGTGTATTTCAACATTTTCAATTTTAAGATCGCTGATATGAATAGAATCACCAATTGAAAGAGCTGAAATTTCAACATCAATATGAGATGGAATGTACATCGGCAGACACTCTACTTCAAGTGAGTGAAGTGTATGCTGAACAACTCCGCCATCTCTTACGCCAACAGGCGCGCCAACAAGTTTAATTGGTACTTCAACCTTAATGGTCTCGTTTTCTGAAATGCCCAAAAGATCGAAATGTATGGGCTTATCGCTCACTGCATCGAACTGGATATCTTTTATGATACAGCTTTCAGCTTTATCAACGCCTTCGATCTGAAGATTGATAATGCTGACTTCTGATGTGTAAACGAAGGGATTTAAAGCCGTATCTTTTACGCTTATTGCGACTGCAGGTGAATTTTTATAATAAAAAACACCGGGTATGAAACCTTTTTTCCTTGCAGTTTTAGTAATTGAGTTACCCAGATCTTCTCTTTTCTGAGCAGATAAATTCACTATAGCCATTGTATAACC